>NZ_BAAACW010000035.1:0-14390 GCF_039521845.1 Alkalibacterium iburiense | reverse complement strand
AAACTTAATCAAAACGCAAATTAATTTGGTAAAATAGCCTCTAAAATCAGAGGTATGAATTATTCAGGTATAATGAATCTTATTAAATTGTAATAATAAAAATGCTTTTACTGAAGACAATGTAAGCTATCCTTCTTAGGCTACAGTAATGATAGTTACAGGACTATTACAAGCTATAGCTTTAAAAGTAGGGTCTAACATTAATTTACTTTGTTAAAATAAAACAATACGTGATAATTTAAATGAAATAACTCTCCTTAGTCAGAACAAGGATAGTTATTTCTTATTGTTAAGAAGGAGATGAATTGATGAGTAAAAAGCGAAACTTGATTTTTTCTACAATACTTTTAGGTTGTCTATTCGTATTCCCCATCCAAACGCTCGTGCAGACCGAGTTATCCGTACAGGCAGAAGAAGCTTTGGAAGAGAAAGAAGGGGAAAAAAATATAACGGTTACAGCTTCAGTAAACCGAGACTTTCATTACGGTGAGCAAGCCTTATTAAATATAGAAATAATAAATGAATCGAATCTTTCGATTGACCGAATAACTGCAGATGTTTCTATGTTAGGTGGTTCAGAATCCCTATCTATCTCACCTGAACTTAATCGTGTGACTCTATCGGTTGAGTACATCATTGAACCAGGAACATATGCGATACCAGTGACTGTGTGGGACGAACATAATGGATTCTATCAAACAGAAACAGACGCGACTATCTTGCCTCGTAAAAAAGAAGAAGGAGAGATAGACTGGGATGAAGAAATCATTTACTTCATGTTGACTGATCGATTCGCTGATGGAGACCCAACAAATAATAATCCATATGGCTTAGATTATGAGAGTGCAGACAACCAGCGCGGTGTTTATCAAGGAGGAGACTTCAAAGGGGTGACGGATAATCTAGATTATTTAGACGATCTAGGTATTTCAACCATTTGGATTACCCCTATTGTTGAGAATGTTGGCTATGACGTTGAATACAACAGCGATGCTGGAGCGTATTATGGTTACCATGGATATTGGGCAAATGATTTTGAAGCATTAAACCCACACTTAGGGACACTGGAAGAGTTTCACGAGTTAATCGACAGTGCAGCGGCACGTGACATTAAGATCATGGTAGACGTCGTATTAAACCATGCCGGTTACGGGATGCATCCTAATGATGGAATGGAAAATCCACCTGAAGGGTATCCTACAAATGAAGACCGAGAACGCTTTGATGGAATGATAAGAGAACAGTCTGGTTCAGATGATTTCACCATGGAATTAGCTGGATTGCCTGATTTCGAAACGGAACGACAAGAAGTCAGAGAGCAATTAGTTGAGTGGCAAGCATCTTGGCTTGACCGGGCAACGACTCCAAATGGGAATTCCATTGCCAGTTACCGTGTAGACACAGTGAAACACGTCGATGACACAACCTGGCAGCACTTTAAAAATGAATTGGTTGAAAGAGACCCTGCCTTCAAACTAATAGGTGAATCATGGGGAGCTAACTATGCTGCGCATCACGGATATTTGAATACCGGAACAATGGATTCTCTGTTAGATTTCGGTTTTAAAGATATCGCCTCATCTTTTGTAAATGGCAGATTGGAAAGAGCCAATCAGACTTTAATCGATCGGAATGAAGGTATAACAAGCGATGCAACACTAGGTCAGTTCCTTGGAAGTCATGATGAGCCTGGCTTCTTGTATTCACTAGGAATGGAAAACACCGGACAACTTATGCTGGCTGCCTCCTTACAAATGACAGCCAAAGGTCAACCGGTTATTTATTACGGAGAAGAATTAGGTCAAAGTGGTCTGGATAATTGGCCGGTTTACGATAACCGTTATGATTTCGGCTGGGATTTAATGGAAGACAATGCCATTTTAAATCATTACCAGTCTGTGATTGCGTTCAGAAACACATACAGTGAAGTGTTATCACGCGGTAGCAGAAGCACTTTCTTAACCTCTGAAGATGAGGACTGGATACTGGTTGAACGGGCGCTATCAGATGAATCAGTTTACATGGCCTTTAATGTTTCGAAGGAAGCCCAAACGATTACGGTAGGCGTCGATTCTGAAGACGTGGAAGTAACAGACCATTATTCTTTAGAAACCTTTAATGCTGTGCAGGGAGAAGAGGAAACATCAGTTACCTTTACTATCCCTTCTGTCAATGAAGGCGGAACAGCGCTCCTTTCAGTAGAAAATGGCCAACTTATCCAAGAGGAATTAGATGAACCAGAAGAAGATACGGATCAACCAGAAGAGGTAGAAGAAGGATTTTTTCGCATCCATTTTGAGACTCTTCCGTCGGATGATCGATCTGATCTTGGGTTATGGATTTGGGAGGACGTTTTAGATCCTTCTGAAGATTGGCCAAATGGAGCTTTATCCTTTGCAGATGCAGGAGAGACAGATTTTGGCTATTATATGGATGTGGCCTTAGCAGACAATCCTGAAACTATTGGCTTTTTAATTAACCATACTAACGGAAGCAACTTGACAGACGATATGAGCATCGATATTTTGTCTCCAGAAATGAACGAAGCCTGGGTCACGAATGATGGCGACATCTTTGCTTACGAACCATTAGAAGGGGATGTCTTACGTGTCAATTACTTAAGACCGGACGAAGAGTATTCTGGCTGGGGCTTATGGACATGGGAAGATGTGGCTGAACCGACTTCGGATTGGCCAACAGGAGCACATGATTTTGACACTGAAGGTCTTTACGGTCACTATGTTGATGTAGAGTTAATCCCTCATGCTTCTCATGTCGGACTTATCCTATTAAATAAAGAAACAGGATTCCAGACTGACGATATGAATTTTAGTGACTTACATCATACTCAAGTCTTTATGCGTGAAGGAAGTGAGGCGGTTTATACTAATCCTTATTACGTAAGAGAAGAGGGAATCACACGAGCTGAAGTCATTTCAGAAACTGAAATTGAAGTCTTCTTTAGCTCTACAGAGAATGTGTCGAGAGAAGAACTAATGAATGGTTTGACTCTTATAGATAAAGAAGGCAATGATGTTATCTTTACAGATGTAGAAATTGATAATGATAGGAATGTGGTTATTTTGGTCGGTGAGTTTAATTTAGATAAAGCTCCGTTTACGGTCGGTTATGAGCAAAGAGAAGCGACGGCATTAATGGGGTGGCGATTAAAAGATTCGCTTTATGCCTACGACGGGGAACTAGGGCTGAATCTTAATGAAGATGGAACAGCAGAATTAAAAATGTGGTCCCCAAGTGCAGACGCTGTTCGGATTATTTTATATGATAAAGCAGATCAAGACACGATAGTTAATGATTCCATTGAAATGAGTCCTGGAGCTCCAGGAGTATGGGAAGTTGTACTAGATGAATCAACGACAGGATTAGAGGATGTGACGGGTTACTTCTATCATTTTGAAATTGAAAGAGATGGCGAAACAGTCCTAGCATTAGACCCTTATGCCCGCTCAATGGCAGCTTGGGACAGCAGCAATCCTGATAACTACATTGGAAAAGCAGCGATAGTCAATCCTAGTCACATTGGACCAGAGTTAGACTATGCTGAAATAGAAGGGTATGAGAAGCGTGAAGATGCGATTATTTACGAAATTCACGTGAGAGACTTTACCTCTGATCCGTCGATTGCAGATGAATTGACGAGCCAATTTGGAACCTTTAGTTCATTTGTTGAAAAATTAGATTATATCGAAGATTTAGGAGTCACTCATATTCAGTTACTTCCAGTTATGAGTTACTTCTTTGCAAACGAGTTTAAAAACGATGAGCGTATGCTGGATTATGCCTCAACGAATACAAACTATAATTGGGGCTACGACCCACACAGTTATTTCTCACTAACAGGGATGTATTCTGAAAACCCAGAAGACCCTGCCAAACGAATTGAAGAGTTTAAAAATCTCATTGATGAAATTCATGCTCGGGGTATGGGGGTCATTTTAGACGTGGTATACAACCATACAGCGCGTGTGCACATCTTTGAAGATTTAGAACCTCATTACTATCACTTTATGGATGCTGACGGTACTCCACGAACCAGTTTTGGTGGAGGCCGATTAGGAACAACACACGAAATGGCTCGCCGTATTTTAGTGGATTCCATTACGTATTGGGTAGAAGAATACAAAATAGACGGTTTCCGCTTTGATATGATGGGTGATCATGATGCTGAGACGATTCAAATAGCTTATGATGAAGCCAAAGCATTAAACCCTAATATCTTAATGATCGGTGAAGGATGGATTACCTATGCAGGAGATGAAGGGTATGAAGATGTCCAGCCAGCTGATCAGAATTGGATGCAAGATACAGAAGCGGTTGGATCTTTCTCAGATGACTTCAGAAACGAACTGAAATCTGGGTTCGGGAGTGAAGGCGAACCAAGATTCTTAACTGGGGGAGCCCGATCAGTCCAGCGTATTTTTGATAACTTAACAGCTAATCCGCATAACTTTACCGCGGATGATCCAGGGGACGTTGTACCTTATATTGCAGCACATGATAACTTAACCTTACATGATGTCATTGCTCAATCAATCCAGAAAGACCCAGAATACCACCAACAAGAAATTCATGAACGTATTCGTTTAGGGAATTTAATGGTACTGACTGCCCAAGGGACACCGTTTATTCATGCAGGACAAGAATTCGGGCGCACAAAACAGTTTAGAGACCCCGATTACATGGAACCTGTAGCCAGTGACCAGGTCCCATATAAGTCGACATTTATGACAGATGAAGAAGGGAATCCATTTACTTATCCGTACTTCATCCATGACTCGTATGACTCTACTGATATTATTAATCGTTTCGATTGGGAGAAAGCAACTAACGTTGATGCCTATCCAATAAACACTCTAACGCGTTCATATACGAAAGGTTTAATTGAGCTAAGAAGAAGCACAGATGCCTTTAGTAAAGGAACAATGGAAGAAATTGATGAGATGGTTTCGCTGATTCAGGTGCCAGAAATTGAGGCTGATGATTTAGCTATCGTCTACCGTGCGGAAGATTCCAATGGAGATAGCTACTATATCTTTGTCAATGCAGATAACAGCGAAAGAACCTTTACACTGGAAACAGATTTATCTTCTGGTCATATCCTTGTAGATGCTGAGAACGCAGGAACAGAGGCAATTTCTGACCCGACAGGTCTAGAAGTAAATGAGACACGTGTCACTCTTGCACCTCTATCTGCTTCCGTTATTTTAATGACTGACAGAGAGATAGAACCGAATCCAGGTGAGGAAGAACCGGGAGAAGGAGATTCGACTCATCCAAGAGATCAGGCTCCAGGACGTCAAAAAGGTGAAGACCACCCAAGCAATAGAGCACCGGGACGTCAAAAGGATGAGGATCATCCGAGCAATACAGCACCAGGTCGTCAAAAAGGAGAAAACCATCCGAGCAATCAAGCGCCAGGAAGAAGAAATAACACTGGTCGTTAAAGAATGGTTATTCACTTTTATAAATAAATTCAGAATGAAACAAGCTTTTAGTGGAATGACACTCCATTAAAAGCTTGTTTTTACTTAACAAACTCTACTTACTTTTTCACAGTAAATTCAAAAGTATGAAGAAATTCTGAAACATTCCCTTTCTCATCCATTTTCAGCCTGGATAATTTGTCATTCTGTAAACGTTTTGATAGGGTGAAGTTATAGGCGAGGAACATAGCCTAAATAGAAATAAGAGGAGAGAAGATAGTTATGGTAAAGTATCAGCCGACCGACCTTTTTGACAGTTCTTATCAACTCTTTATAGGTGGAGAATGGGTAGCGAGTTCTGGAGATGAAACGATTGATTCAGTCAGTCCTGCAACAAAAGAAACGCTCGCAACGATTCCTAATGCCACACAAGAAGATGTGGAGAAAGCAGTCCAAGCAGGAAAAGAAGCTTTCGAAACATGGAAAGACAGCACAATTATTGAACGTTCAGACCTATTACTTGAAATCGCCGATGCGATTGAAGAAAATAAAGAAAAATTTATATGGATGGACTCTTATGACAACGGAAAACCTTTAGCAGAAGCGGAAATAGATATTGATCTAGCGATTGAGCACTACCGTTATTTTGCTTCGGTGATTCGTTCGGAGGAAGGGTATACAAGAAACTACGGAAAGAACACACTGTCTATCCAATTCCGTGAACCGATTGGAGTCGTTGGACAAATTATCCCTTGGAACTTCCCATTTTTAATGGCTGCATGGAAATTAGGCCCTGCCCTTGCAGGAGGAAACACCGTAGTCATTAAACCAGCGGAAGACACCTCACTATCCTTACTCGAACTTGGTAAACTTCTGAAAGATATCCTGCCAGCTGGCGTCGTCAATATTGTGACAGGTTACGGAGAGGATACCGGACAGTTCCTGCAAGAAAGTGATATTGACAAACTGGCCTTTACAGGCTCACCAGCTATTGGCTCTAAGATTGGTCAAATGGCCGGTAAAAAACTCATTCCGGTCACTTTAGAGCTGGGCGGAAAATCAGCCAATATCATTTATAATGAAGCTGACCAAGATAAAGCAGTTGAGGGTGTCATGAAAGGCATACTCTTTAACCAAGGAGAAGTATGTAGTGCAGGTTCTCGTGTCCTTGTTCAAGATGATATTTACGATGAATTCTTAGATAAATTAAAAGAAGCCTTTGAGAATATAAAAGTTGGTTTGCCATGGGCGGAAGATACGCAAATGGGTGCTCAAGTCAATGAAGAGCAATTAAAAGAGAACTTAGAATACGTTCAAATTGCGAAAGATGAAGGGGCAACTATTGTAGCAGGTGGAAACCGCTTGACAGAAGGCGATTATGCAAATGGCTTCTTTATGGAACCTACTTTAGCTGAAGGAACAAACGATATGAAAATCGCCCGCGAAGAAATATTTGGTCCTTTTGCGACAGTCATCCGCTTCAAAGATGAAGAAGAAGCAATTAAAATTGCCAATGATTCAGACTATGGTTTAGCAGGCGGTGTCTTTACAAGAGACCTAAACAAAGCCATCCGTACGGCTCGCCGTGTGCGTACAGGGCGTATGTGGGTAAACACCTTCTCAGAATTCCCTGCTGGTGATCCATTCGGCGGCTTTAAAAATTCTGGTGTTGGTCGCGAAACGTATCGTGGAGCTTTGGATGAATACAGTGAGTGGAAATCCATTTATATTTCCACTGAAGAAGGCACAGAAGGGCTGTATCTCTAAAAAATAAAGAGAGACAGTGTAGTGAACTTCAAAAGTAGGAGTTTAAGTCATTAAATATTAAGCAACTAATTGAGTGTCTTGTTTCAGGTAGGCAACCGGAGATAAGTCACTCAATTTTGTTTATATTTTTTGTTATAATAATCTATATAGTCTTTAAGTCGTTTTTAAGAGTAGACCAAGCCGATTTGTTGTTGAAAAATAATGAGTAGCCCATTCAGAAATCAGTAAATAGTGGTTTACGCTGCTCTCTATCACAGGAGGATTATGTGAACACATATATTAATTTTTAAAGTATCATTCCTTACATAAGTAGTGTAGAAAGGAGGAGTAAAAAGTGAACTTTAGACTCATTTACTTATTCCTATTACTACCATTTATTGCAGGCTGCACAAAGGATATGAGTGGGGAAATTGAGAGGCTGGAAGAGGATGAAATCATTAGTCGCTTTGAAAGTTATGATATGCCAAATGAATTAATTCAAGATTTGTCTTCTCTTCAAAGGGAAAGAATGGCATATTATTTAGAGGAGAATTTTGTTTTTCTAGAACACATGCAAGTCGACACTATTCAATCAGAGTCTGCAGACAGTGACCTTGAGATGCACGTTGAGGCTTTTTTATTTAAGCAAGAAAGTGATCGATATGCTATTATACCTCGTTTAACTTTCAACGATAGTGTGAGAGTTAATAATGACATTTATCTTTATGCGGAAGGAAATATTTCAGAAGAGTCCTTACTGTACGTGACTCGTATGGGTAGTATAGGTTTTTCTTGGATATCCTTTCAACCAGAGAATGTTACAAGGCGTACATTGAGTGATGTAGAACTAGTGACTTATATAGAATTTGAGTTAATAGAAGATTATCCAAAAGACAGATTGGATTTTACCATTGTGTACGCTCACGATAACTCCTTCTTCAATCAAGCGACCTATGAAACTTACTTTAATAGATATGATTTATTAAATTTCGGAGAAGATGAAGAAGATTTAGATGTTTTTCGTCAAGTGATACCTTTTGAATCAATACTGTATTAAACTATACATTTAAGATGGCCCTCTGTTTGATGTTACCCCATCATAACAGGGGTCTTTTTTTGTATATTGAAAAGGAATGACTTTTTCCTTTAACTCAAATGCCTTATCGTGTTGAGTTAAAGGATAAGTCATATTTTTTTGTTAACTCGCCCTAAAAATATCAGTGAGTTAGAGGATAACTATAAATTAGGACTCCTTTTTACATTATTTATAAATAAAGCTATAAAGCGCTCCCAAAAAATTCTGATACCGTTAACATTAAAAAAGCTATTGAATACTAACAATAAACTCTATAATATTAGAAATGCTGTGGAAAAAATAGCTTGTATAGACAATTGTAAATGAATATGGAGTGAATACACATACAATGAATAAACAGTGGTGGAAAAAGGCAGTAGCTTATCAGGTGTATCCGAGAAGCTTCTATGACTCTAACGGTGACGGTATTGGTGATATACAAGGTGTCATTCAAAAACTAGATTATATAAAAGATTTAGGTATTGATGTTATTTGGATCAGTCCGATTTATCAGTCGCCAAATGATGATAACGGATACGATATTAGTGATTACCATGGAATCATGGAAGAATTCGGTACAATGGAAGACTTTGACGAGCTTTTAGCTGAGACGCATAAACGCGGCATGCGCTTGATTATGGACTTGGTTATCAACCATACGTCTGACGAGCATGAGTGGTTTATCGAATCCCGTTCTTCAAAAGACAACCCATACCGGGATTATTACATTTGGCATCCAGCGCCTTCGGATGGGTCACCCATCAATAACTGGGAATCTATTTTCGGCGGATCGGTTTGGGAATATGATGAAAAAACGAATGAATATTATATGCATGTCTTTTCTAAAAAACAGCCAGATTTAAACTGGGAAAATAAACAAGTTAGAGAAAGCTTATATGACATGGTTAACTGGTGGCTGGATAAAGGAATTGATGGCTTCCGAGTGGATGCGATTTCTCACATTAAGAAAAAAGACGGTTATCCAGACATGCCGAATCCTTTAAACAAAAAAGTTGTTCCATCATTTGGCGGTCATATGAATCAGCCTGGAATCGAATTATTCTTATCAGAATTTGCGGAACGAACAATTAAAAATTACGATGTGATGACAGTTGGGGAAGCAAACGGTGTAAGTATTCAAGATGCAGACAAATGGGTAGGCGAAGAAAACGGCTACTTTAATATGATCTTCCAATTTGAACACTTAGGTCTTTGGGGAGCTAATGACGATGAGTTAGATATTCATGAATTAAAAGATGTGATGACTCGTTGGCAGAAGGGACTGGAAGGACGTGGATGGAATGCCTTGTTTATTGAAAACCACGACTTAGCTCGTTCTGTTTCTACATGGGGAAATGATGCTGACTTAAGAAGAACATCTGCAAAAGCGTTAGCGACCTTTTACTTCTTCATGCAAGGAACACCATTCATCTATCAAGGACAAGAGATTGGTATGACCAATGTCCAGTTCGATACGATTGAGGAGTACAATGACGTGGGCATGAGAAATATGTACGCAGAAGAAATTGAAAACGGTAAGCATCACTCTGAAATTATGGAATACATTTGGAAACATGGGCGAGATAATTCTAGAACACCTATGCAATGGACCAATGAACCCGAGGCAGGCTTTACGACAGGAACACCTTGGCTTGGAGTGAATCCAAACTACCCAGACATTAACGTTGATCAAGCTCTAAATGATCCAGACTCTATTTATCATTATTACAAAAAAATGATTCAAATGAGACGGACAACTCCGACATTAATTTATGGGAATTACGAGTTGATTGCAAAAGAACATGATCAAGTATTTGCTTACTTGCGTGCATATGAAAGCGTAGAATATGTCATAATCGTTAATATGTTCAACGAAACAACCTTTATTGATTTAAGTGAAGAATTAGAATTAGGCGATTTAAAGCTATCGAATTACACCGTTACGGATGAAAGCAATGCACAGATGACGTTGCGTCCCTATGAAGCACGCGTGTACAAAGTAGCGAAACAAAAAGTATGGCACGATCCAAACTACTATAAACTTTCTTAATAAGAGAGTTAGTCAGGAGAAGACAGATGAAAAAAATATTTAATTTTGAATTTTGGCAAAAGTTCGGTAAAGCATTAATGGGTGTTATCGCCGTTATGCCAGCCGCTGGATTAATGATTAGTATCGGTGGGTCTCTCCCGCTGATTAACCCAGACTTGCAAGCTTTAGTAGCTGTAAGCAGTGTAATTGAAAATATCGGGTGGGCCATTATTGGTAACCTGCACATTCTATTCGCCTTAGCGATAGGTGGAAGCTGGGCTAAAGATAGAGCGGGCGGTGCTTTTGCGGCCGGTATCAGTTTTATCTTAATTAACCGTATCACAGGGGCTATCTTCGGTGTAACGAGTGAAATGTTAGCCGACCCGGATGCCGTGACTAGCACATTATTCGGAGCAGAAATCCCCGTTGATGGATATTTCGTCAGTGTACTTGAAGCACCCGCTTTAAACATGGGTGTATTTGTCGGTATTATTGCCGGTTTCATGGGAGCCATGGCTTTCAATAAATACTATAATTTTAGAAAATTACCAGATGCCTTATCTTTCTTTAACGGGAAACGATTTGTACCGTTTGTTGTTATTTTATGGTCATTAATTGCTTCCATCGTACTAGCGATACTATGGCCTTTTGTTCAAAGTGGAATTAACAGTTTCGGTGTGTGGATTGCTGAATCACAAGATACTGCACCGATTCTTGCGCCGTTCTTATTTGGAACCTTAGAGCGTCTCTTACTGCCATTTGGTCTTCACCACATGTTGACTATTCCAATTAACTACACGCCACTAGGTGGAACCTATGAAATCTTAAGTGGAGCACAACAAGGGTCTATGGTCTTCGGACAAGACCCACTGTGGTTAGCATGGGTAAGAGACTTGATTAATTTAGATGCAGCAGGAGATACAAGCACGTATCAGTATGCGATTGAAAACTTTGTCCCTGCCCGATTCAAAGTCGGACAAATGATTGGGTCTTCAGGTATTTTAATGGGTCTGGCTTATGCTATGTATAAAAACGTGGACAAAGACAGACGTCAAGGATACAAATCCATGTACCTTTCTGCAGCTGTAGCTGTTTTCTTAACTGGTGTAACGGAACCTTTGGAATTTATGTTTATGTTCGCTGCTCTTCCTTTATACGGTATATACGCTGTTATTCAAGGATTAGCCTTTGCAATGGCCGACATCGTCAACTTACGTATTCACGCATTCGGAAACATCGAATTGCTGACACGTACGCCAATGGCTATTAGCGCTGGTTTAGGAATGGATTTACTCAACTTTGTTTTGGTCACTATCCTGTTTGGTGTCGGAACCTATTTCCTAGCTAATTTCTTAATTAAGAGATTCAATTATGCCACACCAGGACGTAACGGAAATTATGAGAACGGATCTGAAGAGGGAAGCAGCTCAGAAGCTGTAGACGCCTCTCAGCAAGTTTATAACATCATCCACTTACTGGGTGGGAAAGACAATATCTCTGATGTAGATGCCTGTATGACACGTTTACGTGTATCAGTCAAAGATACCGATAAAGTCGGAAATGAAGCGGACTGGAAGAAAGCAGGCGCAATGGGATTCGTGAAGAAAGATACGGGTGTTCAAGCCGTATACGGTCCGAAAGCTGACGTGTTGAAATCAGATATCATTGATGTATTAGATTCGAATATGACGATACCAGCATCAACTTTAGAAGAAAAGCCAAAAGCTGCTCCACTTGAAGAATCAAAAGATTCGTCTTCTGCACCTTCTGGTGAAACGGCTATTCAAACGGTAGCTAATGGTCAAGTTATCTCCATTACAGAAGTCAACGACCAAGTCTTTTCTCAAAAAATGATGGGAGACGGATATGCTGTCATTCCTACTGAAGACAAAGTGGTTTCACCTGTGTCTGGAACCATCCGCAGCATTTTTCCTACCAAACATGCCATCGGGATTGAAACAGAAGACGGTATAGAAATTTTGGTTCACATGGGAATTGACACCGTTGAATTAAATGGAGAAGGCTTTGAAGTCTTTGTGAAAGAAGAACAGACCGTTGAAGCGGGAGAAAAAATCGCTGAAATGAACCGTGAGTCAGTCCAAGCAGCAGGAAAAGACACGTCTATCCTCGTTGTCTTCACTAACTTAACGGATAACCAAGCATTTGAACTCACTCAAACAGAAAACGTGACTGTGTCAACTGAAATTGGTACAGTAAGATAAAAAGAAACAGGAGAGAATAATGAAGGTTTTAACTTTAAATACCCACGCATGGATGGAAGAAGAACCAGAAGTAAAATTAAATCAGATCGCTGACTTTATCTCTAAAGAAGACTTTGACCTTATTGCGCTTCAGGAAATAAACCAGACGATTGAGTCAAAAGAAGTGGAAGACGATTTATTCGTTAACCCAACAGGTGACGTCGAACCGATTGCACTGAAAGAAGACAATTTTGCTTTACTGCTCGTTCGCTTACTAAAGGAACGCGGACTCCCTTATTACTGGAGCTGGACGGCTAATCATATTGGGTATGGAAAGTTTGACGAAGGGGTGGCGATTTTATCCAAAACCCCTTTCTCTTCAGAAAGCATTCTCGTTTCAGATAGTACGGACTATGCCAATCATCTGACGAGGAGGGTCCTAAAAGCCAAGACAGACATAAAGGACAGAGAATGGGTCGTCTTTTCTTGTCACTACTCTTGGTGGAAAGGCCCTGAGGGAGACCCTTTATTTCAAACCGAATGGGATCACACCCTTCCTCATATCCAGTCAGAAAAAGAGTCGGTGCACCTACTCATGGGTGACTTTAACAATGAAGCATCCCTTTCTGGAGAAGGTTACACCTATTTAAAAGAAACCGCTCCACAATTAGTGGATGCCTATCAAGAAGCGGAAGAAAGAATAGGTTCTGCTACAGTGTTGAGCGACATTGATGGGTGGGAAGGCCACACAGACGAAAAGCGCATTGATTTTGTCTTCACTGATTATACAGAAGGCATTCAAACGTGCCGAGTTGTTTTTGACGGAAAAAAAGAGCCGGTCGTCAGTGATCACTTCGGAGTCGCTGTTACATTCAAATAAACGAAAAAGGAAGATGAGGATAAGCTCTCATCTTCCTTTTTTGCTCATTTTTCAAGTCCTGCAAAACCTGCGCCTCCGGGACCGGCATGAGTAGAAATAACATTTCCGGCTTGTATCCATTGTATAGTGACAAAGCCTGCCTCTTTAGCGAGTTCTTCCATTCTGCTTTTAACTGTGTCATCTAATCCGACTGAAAAAAGCAGATAAAGAATGTCTTTGTCTAAATTGTATTTTGACACGTAGTCACGGAACATCTTCTCAACGACTTGTTTCATAGGCCCGCGGTACTTCTTAGTTGAAGTGAGCTTGCCATCAATCAATTCAATTAACGGTTTAATCTTAAGAAGCGAAGCACTAATATAAGCGGCATTAGACACCCGTCCTCCCGCTCTCAAGAAATCAAGGCTGCCGGGTACAAAAGAAAAGCGTGATTTAGGAACGGTCTGTTTGATGTCTTCCAGCAAATGCTCCAATTCAATATCAGGCTGACTTTCATATAATTTGGCCGCATACTGAACAATCGAACCTAATCCTCCGGACACATTGAGAGCATCAATTAAATAAATGTCTTCAAAGTCTTTTGCGGCAATCGTCGCATGCTGAAAAGAAGAAGAGGCGCGAGACGTATACCCGATATGTATAATCGTGCTGTCCGGCTCATCTTTTCTAATCTGTTCAAATAGCTCCGTATATTCTTGAGGATTAGTAGAAGTAGTGGATGGTATCTGTTTTGTTCTATCATAATACTCATAGATATCTGTAACAGGAATGCTTCCGTCTGGATAGTCTGTGTCATCCATAATCACGTGCATGGGTGCGACATATATTTGATAGTCATCAATAAACTCTTTTGGTAAATCTGCACCGCTTTCCGTTGAGAAAATCAGTTTCATCATGGTAGGTCCCCCTCGAATGATCAATCATCATTATACTACTGGTTTTTAGTAATCATACTATGGTTAGGGTGTCAAAACCTAACCGGTTTACTACTTTTCCTTGTTAACAGTGCGATTTT
>NZ_BAAACW010000034.1:0-2794 GCF_039521845.1 Alkalibacterium iburiense | reverse complement strand
AGCGGGCAAAATCGCACTGTTAACAAGGAAAAGTAGTAAACCGGTTAGGTTTTGACACCCTAACCATATTATACTAAAAACCCCCTATTCTATCTATCGAAATCATAGGTAGAATAGGGGTTTTTCAGCAGTCTCGAAAACTCAAAAGACTTTTTGCTAAAAGAAGGATACATTGTTGAGAAATCTGTGAAAGTCTTAGGTATCACTTCTCCTTTTATAGCTGTGACCAATAAAGGGCAGAGACTATTGGATCAACTCACTCAATATGAAAATCACCTTATCAGTATGGCAAAAGACAAAACTTTATCTTATCGCCAACTGATTCCAGAAGAAAGCTTCCTCATATGGGCAGCTCTATACGGCAAAGAAGAAGAGCTCATTAAGCGTTTGGAAGACTTGATGCCTGACTGGTCAGAAGGAGACATGGCGTCTTTCCCTCCATACTATATGCATTACTACGGCCTACAAGTCTTTTCCAGCAGCATGCATTCCGGTAGAGCAGCCGCAGGATATTCCAGCGCTGGGATGGGTGGCGGAACATCTATCGGTGGCGGCGGAGGAGCTATGGGTGGCGGCGGTGGCGGTGCACGCTAACATGTAACTTAATTCTGTGAGTCTTCAACGGGTTCTAATATCCCGTTGAAGGCTTTTTTATTTATATCCTACCTAAGCAGTCAATAAACAGTTCGTCCGGTCGAATAAAAGTCCTTTATTAGACCGGAGAGGAGAAAATACTGTCGTTTAAGTCGTTAAAATCAGTTTATGCTACCTTACTCGTAAAAAAAACCGTTCTCTGGTCGAATAAAGTACTCATGAGGTTATAAAAGAATGCCTAACAGTGATTTAATTTTTCCCATTTTATGGTATGATAAAATAGGTTGATTTTAATTGAAATCAAGTCACATGAATAGTGTAAGCGCTAGTATGATTATGGAAGTGTAAGAAAAATAATCTATGATCATTTCACTTTGCGCTGCTTTCAAAAAACAATAAAGATAGGAGATTTTTCTATGACCAAGAAACAACATATTTTATCTAACCTAAAGGATAACTATTTATTTGCGGTTATTCGCGGAAGCTCTGCAGAAGAAGCGACTCAAATTTCGGAAGCGGTTTACGAGGGCGGCATTAAAAATATTGAAGTGACGTTTACGACACCTCAAGCAGATGAATCTATTAAAGCTTTATCTAAAAAACATGCTGAGACGGACATGGTTGTTGGAGCCGGTACAGTTATGGACGCAGTGACAGCTCGTATAGCTATTATCGCAGGGGCTGAATTTATTGTGAGTCCGAACTTTGTTCCAGAAATTTCAACTATGTGTAACACATACGGTATTCCCTATCTTCCAGGTTGTGGAACGGTGACAGAAATTGCTAATTCTATGGCGACTGGTGTTGAAGTGGTTAAAGCTTTCCCAGGCGGTATTTTAGGCCCAGACTTTATAAAAAATGTTCACGGTCCTATTCCGCATGCTGAAATTATGCCTTCAGGCGGAGTGAGCCTGGATAACATGGATCAATGGGTGGATGCTGGTGCTTGGGCAGTTGGAATCGGAAGTGCTTTAACTAAAGGCATGAAAGAGAATGGATTAGACCAAGTTAAAGAAAATGCTTCTACATTCGTTAAGAAGTACGAGGAATTGAAATAAGGAAGTGGACAGATGACAGACGTTGTTTTAGTTGGAGAACCAATGGGCCTCTTTAGCGCAACAGAATATGGTTCGTTAAAGGATGCCAAGGAGTTTAATAAATCTATCGCTGGTGCCGAATTTAACGTAGGTATTGGTCTAGCCCGTTTGAAGCACTCAGTCGAGTACGTCACTAAAGTGGGTCAAGACCCAATTGGAGAATTTATAGTAGAAGAGATAGAAAAAGAAAATATAGGCAGTGATTTTATAAGTTACTCTGATACCTATCAAACAGGCTTGATGCTGAAGAGTAAAGTCAGTGAAGGGGATCCGGTAACGGCCTATTATAGAAAATCAAGTGCCTTTACAACGCTCTCTAAAGAAAATATTGCAGGTATTGATTTTTCTAAAGTCAAATTGTTACATGTGACCGGAATTCCGCCTGCAGTGAGTGAAACGGTTAGAGAGGCTATTATTTATTTAATGAAGAAAGCTAAAGAAGCCGGAACGATTATTACATTTGATCCAAATTTAAGACCTTCTTTATGGAACTCAACAGAAGAAATGATTGAAGTCCTAAATGGATTAGCCTCCTATGCTGATGTCGTTTTACCGGGCGTCAGTGAAGGGAAAATGCTGACAGGTATAGATGATATAGAAGGCATGTCTCAATATTATTTAAATTTGGGTGCGGAAGCAGTCATTGTGAAGTCAGGTGAAGAGGGAGCCTACATAACTGAAAAAGGGAAAGAGACCTTAAATGTTAAAGGCTTTAAAGTCTCTCATGTTGTAGACACCGTCGGAGCGGGTGATGGTTTCGCTGTTGGCATTATCCATGCTCGCCTAGAAGGCTTGTCTTGGGAAGAAGCAGCCACGTATGCCAACGCCATTGGTGCTCTTCAAGTGCAGCATCCAGGCGATAACGAAGGCTTGCCGACAAAGGAAGAGTTAGAAGCGTATATAAAAGCGAATAAGTAATTAAGAAGTGATAGTGAGTGAACGCTCATTATCACTTTTTTGCATGTCTAAACGAAAAGAAAGACCTCATAAATAAAGGCATAAACTTGACACACTACTTTGTGAATGGTATAACCTCATCTTTAACACCCAAAACCCCGATAAATCCCTACACTAAGGGATTTACCGGGGTTTAAAAATGCTCA
>NZ_BAAACW010000033.1:0-9061 GCF_039521845.1 Alkalibacterium iburiense | reverse complement strand
TACTCCCACTTATGTTAATCAGAGGAAGTATTTCTCTTTTTTTCTTGTTTTTTCATAAAACTTTTTACACTACCCCAATTGGTCTACCACACGTTTGGTAATATTCCATTCCTTTTGTTTCTCTTTTAAATACTCTTTCCCATCTGCCGTGATACGGTAATACGTCCGCTTCTTTCCTTGGGTGACATCTCCCGGGTAGGCTTCGATGTACCCATTCTTTTTTAAACGCGTAAAAGCTGAGTACAAGGTCGTTTCTTTTATCGCATACAAGCCATCCGTTCGGTCTTTTATCTCCTTAGAAAGTGCATAGCCATAAGAATCCCCTTCATTTAAAAGGGAGAGCAGGAACGTATCGTTGTATCCTCTTATGGTATCTGAACTGATCATACACTCCCTCCTTTTTACTCCGACTGTCGTTGTACTTAGTATAGCATAGTCAGATATAGATTACTACGACTGATGAAGTAAATAGTAAAAAATCAGACTAAAGACCGATAGGCCCTTAATCTGATTTATTTTTAATCGATATCTCTTCGCTTAAATCCTATAATTCCACCACTCGCCATTCCCACAGCTATGAGGGTGAGCACCAGGGCACTTCCCCAGCTGAAATTTTCAATGGGGTATTCCGGCACTGCTTCGTAAGCCGAAAGCAGCCTGAGCCAATCAGGTAAATTGAACAGTTCTCCGAAATACAAAACGAAAAAGGCAAAGCCCAAGTAAAGCCAAACAAGTGAGGTTTGTTTAGGTAGCCAACCGATTAATAATACAGCTAGTCCACATACCACCCAGATGGCAGGTAAATAGCTGAGCCCTGCAATTAACGGATCAGATAAGGGGATGTCAAAATCCATAGCTACTGCTCCGCTAGCGAAAGCAGCCATCTGCATGATTTGCATCCAAAAGCTTGTCAGTAAACTGAGCAGAAGAAAGGAACCTAAGACACGCCATCGACTCCGTGTTCCTGCTAGAACATGTTCCAGACGGTTCTTCTTTTCTTCTCTTCTGATTCTTATGATTGACTGCACAACAGGAATGGTAGCTGCTAAAGACAGAACACCAATGATGACAACCATGAACTGTTCACTCATGTTTGTAGTGGAGTCGGCACCTAGGACCTGTTCAACAATTTCATTTCCCTGAATAATAGCCTCTACATCTCCTATGACCGATCCGTAAGTGACTCCTAAAAGAATTAAGGATACTGTCCAGACAATAAAGGGTGTTCTAAACAAACGGAAAGCAAAGCCCAAAGGTGTTTTCAATAAAGCAGACGCTTTGTTTTTACCCGCTCGGTCTGGTAAGAGTCCAGACCCTAAGTCTCTTTTCTGCTTCAAATATAAAGATAATAAAACTAAAACGAATGTGATGCCTACTCCAACAAACACAGGCCACCAATAATTAGAGACAAAGGGCTCTGTACTGTAAAGTAAGCCTAATGGAGAAATCCAGCTTAATGCTTCAACTCCTCCGTCTCCTATAATACGTAAGATATAAGCTAACCCTAATAGACCGAAGGATAAAGTCTGTGTTCCACGGGCACTAGACGATAATTGAGCCGTCACTAATGTGAGCGTTCCAAAAATAAGACCGATTAATCCATAGATGATTCCTGTGAGCACGGCTCCTTCAACAGTGATACTGGCCTCTCCGAAAGCCGATAAAACTACTGTAGAACCTATTCCTGCCACCCCATTGACTAAAAACAGGAGGAGCAATGTCGAGGCTGTATGGGCTAGTCTTCCTGTAGGGAGGGCCTGAAGCATTTCAACTAAGCCTTCTTCCTCTTCTGCACGTGTGTTTCTAACGACTAGCAAAATGGACTGAATGGAAAATAAGACCAATGTCATAATCGTCATCATATGAGAATACATGGCTCCAATGGTGTAGTTGTCTGAGCCGATCATTCTGCCGAATAGGGCTTCCATTGCCGGATTGCTCATAGCCATGGCCATAGCTTGTCTTTCTGCCGGATCAAAATAGATTTCGACGAAGGCAAAAATACCTATGAAAACAAAGAGTAAACATCCCAATACCCAAAGGAGCAGTTTTACCCACTCTTTTTTGAGTGAGAAAGCAAATAAACGACCGGTTTGTTTGAATGCTTGACTAGTCATTTATGAGTCACCTTCCCTCTCATAATGACGCATAAATAAGTCTTCTAATTTAGGAGGCGCACTTTCAAGTTTTACCACAGTATAAGGACGAATAAACTGCAAAAAGTCATCCATATAATCGCTGTCCAACTGGAAGACATACGCACCCTCTTCCTCTTTCACGTGGTGAGCCCAAGGCTGATCCTTTAATGTCGGAACGGCTTCTTTCGTTTCGACTGTTAAAAGGGTTCGTGTCAAGTGTCTCAAATCTGCGAGATTTCCTTCTTCGACAATTTCTCCTTGTCTAATAATAGCCACTTTATCACAGATTTGTTCAACCTCAGATAAAATATGACTAGATAACAAAACACTGGCTCCTTTTGCTTTCACTTCCTGAACGTATTCCTGAAAGATACGTTCCTGCAAGGGATCCAATCCGGAAGTGGGTTCGTCGAAGATATAGACGTCTGCATCGGCCGCAAAAGCAGCAATTAAAGCGACTTTTTGTCGATTCCCTTTCGAGTAGGCCTGACACTTTTTAGTGGGATCAAATTCAAACCGCTTAATGAGTTCAGCCTTTCGTTCTTTATTGACTTTTTTTCCTCTCATACTTAAAAATAAGTCGATAACTTCCCCACCCGTTAACTGAGGCCATAAATTGACATCTCCTGGAACATAAGCCACTCTTTCGTGAATAGATACGGCATCCTCCCAGACATCCTGATTAAACATCGTCGCTTTTCCACTATCGGCCTGTATTAAGCCTAGCAATATACGAATCGTTGTCGACTTCCCTGCCCCGTTCGGACCGATAAAGCCAACGACTTCCCCTTTGTTGACTTGAAACGTGACGTCTTTTAATGCCTTTGTTTTCCCGAATCTTTTCTTTAGTTGCTTCATTTCGATTACCGCTTCCACTCTTATTCCTCCTCTTCCTTTTTATAATAAATTTTTTTCAGTGTTTCTAAATACCCATAAAACTCATCGAAATAAGGACGCATGTCCTCGTTGTTCATCGTTTCAAAATTCAGCTGCTTCATTTGCGCTTCTAATTCCTGTCGGTACCCTTCTACTGTCCACCTGATAAAATTTAGGGACGTTTCCTGAGGGATATCTTCTCTCAATTTAGAAAAATCAATGTTATAGGTTAAAACGGTCGCCCATTTTTTTTCTGCAATTTTTCTTTTTTCATTCAATTCAACAGATAGGACCGTTTCATCTGCGTGCATAAAAACATAAGCTAGAAATTTTAAAGCGTGTGAATGAATGTGGTAAACCGCCCACTTCAATTCAGTTGTTTGCTTAATGCGTTCAAAAAAATCTGTTTCTTCAAAATTAATTTTGTCCAAATACTCTTCTTGGGCGATGTCAAAAGCCTTTTCTACTAGATAATGAAAGAGCGTTTGCTTAGATTTGAAATAGTAAAACAAGGTGCCCTTTCCAATACCTGCCTCTTTTGCTATCTGGTTCGTAGAGGCCTGTTCATAGCCTTTTTCACAAAACTCAACGAAAGCGGCATCCAGTACCTTTGCTTGTTTGTCTTCCGGTAGGCGTTCAAATGTTTCACTCATAGCTGTCCTCCTTCCCCATAGTCATAAATATAAAATTGACCACCCTGGTCGATAAGTTAAGTTTACCTTATCTGACCAGGGTGGTCAATAACTATTTTTGCATTATAGACTTCTTTTTTCAGAGACTCTTTCCATTAAGTTCAATCCTATTCCCATGAAAAAAACACTCATTAATAAGAGAATGACAATCGGTTCCCCCAACTCGGATAAAGGGTATTCTTGAAGTATAGCTCCTCTTAACCCTTCCATACCATATTTAATCGGCATTAGTCTGGATAAGAACCTTAGAACTGAGTTACTGACAATTTCAACTGGCCAAAAAGCCCCACCGATCATAGCCATACCAGTCGCTACGATGGGAATAATGACATTTAATTGCTGAGGTGTTTCAATGATGCCCATAATGAGTATCCCCAGAGAAACAATGGATAACACAAAGCAACTCGCTACGACTAACATAGGAATATAATTATTCCCTAGGTTTAATCCCATGAATACCTGGAGAATGGTAAAGGTAAGGATAATCTGTCCAATTCCTACTAACCAGTAATGAAGCAATTGTCCGAGATAAATCTGTGTCTTGCTGATTGGAGAAAAAATCAGCCTGTTCCATGTGCCTTTGTTTTTTTCTTCAATCATGTTCATCATTAAGAATAAAACGGAATAGATGGTGAAGTATAAGGACATACCTGTTAAGATATGGATGCTATTGACTTGATTGGAGGAGGCTGTCTCAGTCTGAGCATCGATATTTACAGTTAAAAACTCCTCTAAGTCAAATACTTCGTTTCCTTCACTTTCTCTTACTTCCTGTAAGAGTTGCTCATTAGTAAATAAGCGATCCACATATTGAATAATAGGCGAGACTTCCGTTTCCTCTCTGGCTATAAGGAAGCGGTAATTGTCTTCATTTAGTTCCAAAGCAAATGGCGTTTCGTTCATACGTAAGGCTTCATAGACTGACTCATAGTCTGTTTCTACAAAATCATACGTGTCCTCTTCATTTAATCGATCAATCCAAGTCGTTAATTCTTCGCTCGATAATTCCTCACTATAGGTATTGACTACGATGCTGCTACTGCCCTGCATACCGCCCATTAAATAGACAAACACCAGGCTAAGTCCTAGAAACAGAAGGACAAGAACGGGTTCTTTAAACAGTCTCTGCCACTGTAGTTTAAATATTGTCCACATTTAATCCAGCCTCCTTTTAGGAAAAATAAAGACACTTGAAATGAGGAGTATAACTCCCAAACTGCTCACTCTTAGGATCAGAGGCCAGATTTCCTGTAGAGAAAATCCTTGCAGTAACTGAAGATAAGTCGTCATGACGGCCCCGTTAGGCGTCCAGTTTCCTAAACTCCTTAAGGTATCGGAAAAAGAGTCTACTGGTATGAAACTTCCTCCAATGAGAGCGAAAAGAGTCACCACAATCCCACTGAAAAAGCTGGAAGTCGTTACACTGTTTGAGTAAAGTGAAATGGAGGTCAATAAACTGGCGATGGTTCCTACTACAAAGGAGTACAGTAGTGTGACAAGCCCTGCAACCATCCAAAACGTCCCACTTCTCCCATCGAATGTTCCAAATACACTATTACTTAAACCAAATAACACAGCCAGTTGTATAAAAGTGATGCCCATACTGGATAGAAGTTTGCTTATAAGATAAGTCATAGGCTTGCTCCCGGCTATCATTAATCGTCCAAAAACGTGATCTTCTTTTTCTTTGAATGCTCTACTGGCTATTGTTGGCGCCGTATATAAAGCAAACATGACTCCCATTCCAATGGTGTAATATTGAAAAGCTGAAATAGGTTCTTCTGCCGATAAAGAAACCACTTCTCCGTAGTTTTGAGAACGAGAAAGAAGGTCATTTTCTTGTCCCTGATTGGCCATAGCGAGAGACACTTCAAGATTATAATTATCTACAAATGAAGTCACAATGCTTCTCATAATATCTGAATAGACGTGATTGAATTCAATGAGCTCTAAGTCGAGTGCGCTGGTATCTTCTTCACCTAAGAATAGGTTTCTCCAAAGAGTCAGTGAAAATTCATTTGGAATAACAAACAAGCCTTCAATGTCATTTTGTCCCAATGCCTCTTCCGCTTCTTCACGTGTACTAAATTCTTCAATCATCAACCATTCCTGGATGTCCTCACTCATAATTAGGGATTGAAAGGCTTCACTTGGATTGATGTCTTCTGCCATTTTTAAAATGCCGTCAATCTCTGTTGAAGGGACTCCGTTTTCCTCTAAATAACCTGCAAAGCTTTCTAATTCCTCTTCCAGATTCGTCTCATTGACATAACCAACTGGAAAGGGATCAATACGAAAGCTGTTCTGTGTCAACCCACCTAAAGCAAAACCAAGTATGGAAATCAAAATAAAAGGCATGAGCAGAAGCTCAATCAATTCTGATTTATTACGAGCTAACACGGTTAGGTCTTTCTTGATTAAATTAAACATGTTCTCTCTCCTCTTAGTCTCGTAATGTTCTTCCAGTTAAATGCAGAAACACATCTTCTAATGTAGGTGTCTGAACGTAGACTCCCGTTATTTTTGTTTTCACTTCTTTTGCCATTTCAAAGAGGTCCCCCAATAAGTCATCCCCTTTAGCTGTAATGACTTTATAGCCTTTTTCTTCTTCCACCACTCTCTGCACTACTGGATGTGATTCTAATTTCTCTTTCAATTCGCTACTTAATGCGTCTGTTTCAATTTGTATACTTTCCTCATTAGATAACATACTTTTCAGCTCTTCATTTGTACCAGAAGCGATGATATCGCCGTGATCCATAATGTATACTCGGTCGCACAATTTTTCTACTTCTTCCATATAATGACTCGTATACAGAATGGTCATATTGTTTTCCTTATTTAATCTCCTAATCATTTCCAGAATATAATTTCTGGACTGGGGGTCAATCCCTACAGTCGGTTCATCCATAATGAGTATGTCTGGTTCGTGCATCAACGTGACACCAATATTGATGCGTCTTTTCATACCGCCGGAGTATGTTTCCACCCTATCTTTTTGTCTGTCTGTTAACCCTATGATATCTATGACATATTGAATGCGTTCTTCCAACTCTTTCCCTGACAGACCGTAAATTCGGCCGAAAAATTTCATATTTTCATAGGCGGACAATTCTTCATACAGAGCTATTTCCTGGGGAACAACCCCTAGAACGGGACGTAGTAACTGAGTGTTTTTCAAAACATCTTCGCCTTTATACCTTACTTCTCCTGAACTAGGAGGCAGTAAAGTAGATATCATCGCTATTGTCGTTGACTTTCCAGCTCCATTAGGTCCAAGTAAGCCAACCGATTCCCCTTTTTCTAGATACAGAGAGACTTTATTAACAGCCACTTTTGATTTGAATGTTTTAGACAGGTTTCTTGTTTCCAACATATTTTTCTCCTCACTTTCCTTTTATTCATCCTAAGTATAAAAAAAGAGAGACAGCATCAACACTGTCTCTAGTCATAAAGAGGTATGACTTTAGTCACTAGTTAGTTTATGTTTTAAAGCATAGATGGCCAATTGGGTTCGATCCCTTAATTCTAACTTACTTAAAATGGTCGAAATATGGTTTTTAACGGTTCCCACAGACAAAAACAGTTCCGATGCTATTTCTTGATTATTTTTCCCTTCACCAATCAAGGCTAGGATGGCGACTTCTCTTTCAGTCAGGCTCTCGTTTAACGTCTGATGGGTGAGGGAATTCTGCTCCAAAAGAGAAGGCATGACTTTAGCTGCCACGTGGCCTTCAATCATTAATCCCCCTTCTAAGCATTGATTAATGGCCCGGATCAACTCTTCAGATTCTCCGTCTTTTAATAAGTAACCGTTGACTTTTGTCTTCAGGGCTTCTAAGGCGTACTCTTCATCATTAAAAGTCGTTAGGATTAAAATCTTCATTTTCGGCCATCGCTCTTTGATTAGGCGACTCGCTTCCAAACCAGTCATTTCGGGCATCCGGATATCCAATATAGCTAAATCAAAAGTGTGAGATTCACATAACTCAATCGCTTCTCTTCCATTACTCGCTTCACCGGTTACTTTTAAACGAGGATCTGTTTCAATCATCATCTTCAGGCCTTGTCTGACTAATACTTGATCTTCTGCTAATAATATACGAACCATGTCTCTTCCTCATTTCTATAAAATGCTTTATTCCACGCGTTCTAGTGGAAACTTCCCAATAACGGTGAATGCCTTGTCGGTTTGAAGCACCTCAAGAGAACCCCCTAATTCTTCCAAGCGGTTTCTCATATTGGAAAGGCCAAACCCTTCTTTTATGACTCTTTTCTGAGTCATTGCATGACTGACTTTAAACTGAACGATGCGATTACCCAACAGCGAAAATTCGATCGTCGCTTTTTTTGTCTCACTGTGTCGCATCATATTCGTCAATGACTCTTGAATGCCTCTATACATCGTTGCTGATTGCTCATTGGTCAGTCTCATGTTTAAAATTCCTGATTGGACTATAAAATTAATAGCCAAATGACTTTCGGCTTCTAATTTTTTGATGAGTTGAATAATCGCTTGAATGCCTGAGCGTTCATCTGATTTCATAGCATAAACAGCTTTTCTCGTATCTTTTAGACTCTTCTGGGCTAATGTTTTAAACTCTTGTATTTTCTCTTTTGTTTTTTCGTCTGTCGTTTGTACGCGAGCGGCTTCTAACTGCATGAGTAGAGCCGTTAAGCGGTGACCAACAGAATCATGCAACTCTCTGGCAATTTCATTCCGTTCTTCCTGTCGTATCATTTTTTCACCTGATAGGAGTTGTCGCTTCATCCGTCTATTTTCTCCTTCGATAGAATGATACTCCCTATCAAGCTTTCTTAAAAGGTGACGGCTGTTTGTTAATTCATACAGAATATAGGAGAAGAAGCTGCCTAGTATTAAAAATGTTATTGCAGACATCGGTGTATGTAAAAACAGAAGAGGGATAAATAAACTTAATACTCCATAAATAGAATAGATTAACGTTTCTTTTGATGTGGCTTCCGAACTTAAATGAACCAACAGTGCGAATAGAATGAACCAAGTAAAGGGATGATATAATTGCGTCCAAAACGTTAAGCAAATGAGGATCGGAAAGAGATAGAAAATGATTTTCTTCATCGTATCAGTCAATAAGGGTAGTAGAAAGAACAGGCTAAAAAATGTCAAACTGAATAGTAAGGAAGGCACAGTCACACCTTGGTTGATTAGTGAAAAAATCCAGCTCATTACTAAAAAAGAAAAAGGTACCCAAAAGTTTATCATCTGATCCACTCCCACAAATGCTTATTGATATAACTATATCATGATTATGGTGTCAAAACCCCATAATTTTAAGCACTTAATCAACTTGAAATGCTCAAAAGTATACAGTT
>NZ_BAAACW010000032.1:0-10548 GCF_039521845.1 Alkalibacterium iburiense | reverse complement strand
ATAATGGCAATAAACGCTAAAAGAGCCATCAAACACCAACACAATCAGGAAAAAGTGATGGCATAAAGAGAAGTCCCTCTTTTATTTTTTAAAACTGTATACTTTTGAGCATTTCAAGTTGATTAAGTGCTTAAAATTATGGGGTTTTGACACCATAATCATGTTATAATACTAACAAGAACAGCGCCTAAAAAAAAGCAAAGAAGGTTGAAGGTATGGATAGAAATTGGGAAAACTTCCTGCTTCCTTATAAACAGACTGTAGATGAATTAAAAGTCAAACTAAGAGGTCTAAGGTCGATGTATCATTTAAGAAAAGAACATGGCCCGATTGAATTCGTTACCGGAAGAGTGAAACCAGTTAACAGTATACTTGTCAAATCTCAAACACGAAAAATACCATTAAATAAGCTCGAAACTGATATGGAAGATTTAGCCGGTATTCGAATAATGTGTCCTTTTGTTGAAGATATATTAGAGGTAGTAGAAATATTAAAAAACAGAAAAGACTTAAAAGTAGTTTTTGAAAAAGATTATATATCTAATGAAAAAGAGAGTGGGTATCGCTCTTATCATTTAATTTGTGAATACCCTGTCCAATTAATAGATGAAGAAAAAGTGGTACTGGTAGAGATTCAGATACGAACGTTAGCCATGAATTTTTGGGCTTCTATTGAACATTCTCTCAATTATAAGTATCAGGGGGAGTTTCCAAGTCATATAAAGACACGACTACAAAAAGCAGCAGAATCAGCTTTTCAGTTAGATGAAGAAATGTCCACCATTCGGGATGAAATTAAAGAGGTACGAAAGAATTACCGTTATTACAAAGAAGATTATGGAAACAGGGAGGGGTAAGTGACTTGAGATTAGCCATTGTACACAACTTTACAGAAGAGTCAAAGAGTGTAGCTAAAAAACTCTATTCACTTCTTGAAGAAGCTCAATTCGACATAGTCACTCATCGTCCTGAAATCATCATTTCTGTAGGAGGAGATGGCACACTTCTGTCTGCTTTTCACCGATATGCTCACTTGTTGGATAAAGTGCGTTTTATAGGTGTACATACAGGACATTTAGGCTTCTATACTGACTGGCGAGAATTTAATATTGAGGAATTAGTGACAAGTCTCAAAAATGATAATGGGGAATATGTGGAATACCCCTTACTTGATGTCGAAGTCATCTATACAAATAAGAAGGAAACCACTCATTTTTTGGCATTGAACGAATCTTCCATTAAACGAGTGGATGGTACCCTAGTATGCGATGTGCACATCAGAGACGAGCAGTTTGAACGATTTAGAGGAGATGGATTAAACATATCTACTCCAACCGGTTCGACCGGGTACAATAAATCAATTGGCGGGGCTGTCCTGCATCCACGATTAGAAGCTCTTCAATTAACGGAGATCGCCTCGTTAAATAATCGGGTTTTTCGTACATTAAGTTCTCCTATGGTCATTGCTCCAGATGAGTGGATTAAGATTAAACCGATTGATACAGACAATTTTATATTATCTATTGATCAATTAGTATCGACAGAAAAGCATGTCGATTATTTACGTTTTCAGATAGCTAAGGAAAGAATTAGGTTTGCCAGATACCAGCATACCCATTTTTGGGATAGAGTGAAGGATGCCTTTTTAGAACAGGGAGATTAAATGGAATTTGAATGGACAGTAACGGATACTAAATATAAAACAGTGAAATATTTTCTTAAGGAAAAAGGAATCTCTAAAAGACTACTCGCGAAATTAAAGTTTCAAGGTGGCGAGATTAAAGTGAATGGGGAAGATTCTAGGGTGAGACGAACGCTCGAAAAAAACGATCGTGTCAGTGTTACCCTCCCAAAAGAAGAAGGGAATATACATTTAGAAGTTTCTCACGAACCATTGAACATACTTTATGAAGATGAGCATTTTTTGTTTGTCAACAAACCAGCTGGGATAGCGTCAGTGCCTTCTCCAGAACGTAGAAATCATACTATTTCTAATAGAGTAAAAGGATACATCCTTTCTAAAGGATACTTACACCAGACCATTCACGTGGTCAACCGATTAGATAGGGATACTTCCGGCGTCATTATTTTTGCTAAACATACTTTAGCTCACTCCTATCTGGATCGTTTATTAAGACGGAATGAATTAGAGAGGGAGTATTTAGTGTATGTTGAAGGGAAAGTGGAAAAGGACCATGGTCTGATTAATGAGCCGATAGGAAGAGAAAAAGGGTCAATTATTAAACGAACAGTAGACAGCGGGGGAAAACCGTCTCTAACAGAATACTGGGTGAAAGAACGGTTTAAACGGGCAACCGAACTTCAAGTGATATTACATACAGGTCGAACACATCAAATTCGCGTGCATTTTCATTATCTAGGCCATGCCTTGATTGGGGAAAGTCTGTATAAAGAAGTTAAACACCCTCCTTTAATCAGTAGACAAGCTCTACACTGCCAGAAAGTTCAATTTATTCATCCGTTTTCCCACACTCCTGTTGTTATTGAAGCCCCCTTGCCAGAAGATTTAAGAGGCTTGAGAAATCAGCTGTTGGAGGAATAACGAGTGACTAGAAAACGTAATAGAAGAAAGAATACGAAGGCCTATTCATTACCAAAAATTTTAATATTAATAGGTCTTGCTTTTTTATTAGGAATAGCCGCTGAGAGAAGTGGTTACTCATTAGATGCCATTGAGTCTCATATAGATGAGATATACCATAGAATCCATCAATGGACGCACAGAACATTCTCATCCGGAGTAGACGATGAGCAGAATGGTGAGGTGATTGTCTTTGATGTGGGTCAAGGATCTTCAACTTTGTTAAAGTCTGGAGATGGCTCAACGATACTAATTGATACAGGTAGACATAATGATTCCAGTAATCAGATAATCCAGTATTTAAATGATGAAATAGGAGTCGGTGGAAAAATAGATTTACTTATTTTTACTCATAATCACGCTGATCATATTGGGAATGGAGATTTGGTTTTAGACTATTTTCAAGTAGACGAAGTGTGGATGAATGGAATGGATAGTGCTTCGCAAGTTTATAGCGATGTATTAGATGCTTTACTAGAGTCATCTGCAGAGTATGTCGAACCCAAAAGAGGAGATAGAAAAGAAGTAGGAAGTTTTATGGTTGAAGTCTTACACCCTATAGCCGATCAACCAGAGTCGAATCAAAATGACGAATCCATTGTCACACGCATACGTTTAGGGACGGTGTCCCTCATGCTAACAGGGGATAGTTCTACTTCAATAGAAAGGTCTCTCGTCGATTCACCCATGACCCAACTTCAGTCGGAGATACTTTTGCTTGGCCACCATGGTTCTGATACGAGTACAAGTGAAGAGTGGGTTGAAGCCGTTAGTCCTCATATAGCTATCTATCAAGCGTCGATCAATAACTCTTATGGTCACCCTCATCAAGAAGTTTTGGAGAGGTTAGATAGATACGGAATACCAGTATATGGAACGGACAAAGATGGAACGATTCGCGTTATGTTCAATGAAAAGGGAGAAATAGACGTTTTTACTGAGGTGGAATAAGATGTACGCTGTACTTGAAGAAATAGAAAATAATCTCGCAACACTTGTATTAGATACAAAAGACACACCCATTATTGTTCCTGTAACAGAATTGCCCCAACCCTATCAAAAGGGAGATGTTTTCGTAGTGGAAAAACGGGACCAACAATGGGTTGTTGTGTCTATTGATAGAGATGAAAAACAAAAGCGATTAAATGAGAATAAGAGCAAGCGAGAACGATTGCTTAAACGCTCACGTAGGAATGAGAGTGATTCATAAAATTAAAGAGTCTTTTCCATATGATGATGAGGGATATTGGCATCTAAAAATCCATCTCCATACACTGTAAAACCAGACTTTTCATAAAATGGAATGGCATGATCTTGAGAATCGAGTAATAACTTGCTGGCTTCGAACGTCTCTCGGGCGAGTCTTTCTATTTCTCTCAGCAAAAGCAAGCCTATTCCTTTATTTCTAAATTCTTTTAAAACAGCCACACGCTGAATTTTTATAAGTCCGTTTTCTTTCTCAATCAAACGAGCAGTGCAACAGGCCTGATTGTTGTCGTAACCCACGATGTGAAGAGCCTGGTCTTCTAAGTCATCAATTTCTAAAGACTCATCTACTTTTTGTTCTTGAACAAAAACCGTCTTTCGAATAGTTAAGGTGTCTTTATATATAGAGCTGGATAAGTCAGTTGTCGAGTCAAATTTCATAATACCCCTCTTTTCGTTAAAGTTATTCACATACTATAACAATTCTCTAAAAAACCGTCAACAGAATGTAAAATAATGTGTGTCCTATTAGATAAATCTCTATTATAATAAGATAGAGAGCTAAATGAAAGGAAAATGGCAGTGATAAATTGGAAAAATTCAAAGTTGATGTTTTGGACTGTATGGTTTTTAGTAGTCGCCATATTAATCTTTGTATTGCAACAGATAGACTTTATACTTAATCCTTTAGTAGGGATTTTGACAGCTCTATTTATGCCTCTATTAATAGCAGGTTTTTTGTATTATTTAATGAACCCTATTGTAAAGTTTTTAGAAAGAATTAAAGTGAAGCGAATTATAGCCATAGCGATTATGATGGTATTATTGATTGGGATAGTTGTTTTAGTTGTATTATTAGGCATTCCGATGTTAATTGAACAGACATCCAATTTAATTTCAGGGATACCGGATTTTATTAACATGCTTGAAACCTATGCTTTACGTGTAGCGGAAGAACCCTGGATGGAACAGGTGAATGTCGAATCCGTTTTAGCTAATTTCGAAATATGGTTAAGTAATATAACTGGTCGGTTTTTAGGCGCTATCGTATCAGGAGCGGGTAATGTCATTCAAACCTTTACAGATGTTGCCTTTATGGCCATAACTATTCCGGTTATATTATTTTATATGCTCTATGATGGAAGAAAATTTCTTCCTTTTGTCATTGATCACATGCCTTCAAAGTATAAATTGAATGTCAAAGAAATGCTTGTCCAAACCGATGCCACTATCTCCAGTTATATAAGTGGGAAAGGAATGGCCTCGCTCATTGTCGGTGTCTTGTTGTTTATACTCTACACGATTTCAGGCTTTTCTCCGGCTCTTCTCCTTTCTGTTTTTGCTGGGATAACCAATTTTATTCCTTATGTCGGTCCATTTATAGGGGCGGCACCTGCTGTTATAGTGGGGTTAATTGAGTCTCCTGCGAGAGGTCTACTGGCAGCGTTGTTTGTTTTAATAGTACAACAATTTGACAGTAATTTGTTTACTCCCTTTTTCGTGGGTAAATCTTTATCTATACACCCGTTGACTGTCATTCTTATTCTTCTAGCATCGGCGAATATAGCTGGATTAATAGGGATGCTGATTGGAGTGCCTGTGTTTGCAATTATTAAGACCATCACGTATTATATTGTGAGAATCATTAAAGAACAGAAAGAAGTTAAGAGAACAAACAGCTATACGAAAAATCAAATTGAAAACTAATAGATTAAGGAAGTTTTGTAGTGATAAATACATCAAAGAAAGAATTAAAAGACACAGTAGAAACAAGAAGAACATTTGCTATCATTTCTCACCCAGATGCTGGGAAAACAACAATCACTGAACAAATGCTGTTATTTGGTGGAGCCATTCGTCAAGCCGGGACGGTAAAAGCTAAAAAAACAGGGAAGTTTGCTAAATCAGATTGGATGGAAATCGAAAAGCAAAGAGGCATATCTGTTACCAGTTCTGTGATGCAGTTCGATTATCAAGGAAAACGAATCAATATTTTAGATACTCCCGGACACGAGGATTTCTCTGAAGACACATACCGAACGCTCATGGCAGTAGATGCAGCCGTCATGGTTGTAGATAGTTCAAAAGGGATTGAAGAACAAACAAAAAAACTGTTTAAGGTATGTCGCATGAGAGGGATACCTATCTTCACATTTATGAACAAGTTAGACAGAGATGGCAGAGAACCCCTCGACTTGATAGAAGAATTAGAAGAGGTGCTTGAAATCGACGCCTATCCAATGAACTGGCCCATTGGTTCTGGTAAAACACTATTAGGTCTTTACGATTTATACCATAATAGAATCGAAGCTTTTCGTCCCGAAGTGATTAACAAAGGAGAAAGATTTATCCCTTTAAATGAAGATGGAGAAATTGACGGAGACCATCCTATTAAAGAACAGAGTTTATACGATCAAGTGTTAGAAGAAGCGCTTTTGCTAAAAGAGGCTGGAAACGAATTTTCAGAAACAGCTATTTCTAATGGTGAGTTGACTCCGGTATTTTTCGGCTCTGCGTTAACAAACTTTGGCGTCCAAACATTTCTGGAAACATTTTTAAACTTTGCACCTGAACCATCAGCCCAAAAAACAGAAGATGACACCATGGTAGATCCGGCAGATTCTGACTTTTCAGGTTTCATCTTTAAAATTCAAGCAAACATGGATCCTAAGCATAGAGATAGAATTGCATTTCTAAGAATTTGCTCTGGACGCTTTGAAAGAGGGATCGATGTCACTCTATCCAGATTAGATAAAAAAATGCGCCTGTCTAACTCGACTCAGTTTATGGCTGAAAGCAGAGAATCCGTTACAGACGCTGTAGCTGGAGACATTATTGGTCTCTATGACACAGGGAACTTTCAAATTGGGGATACTATATACCAAGGGAAAGATAAAGTAACATTTAAACCACTGCCTCAGTTCACACCTGAACTCTTTATGCGAGTGGATCCCAAAAATGTCATGAAGCAGAAGTCCTTCCATAAAGGAATCAACCAATTGGTTCAAGAAGGGGCTATTCAGCTTTATAAAGCGTATCATACAGAAGACTATATTATTGGAGCTGTAGGTCAGCTACAGTTTGAAGTATTCGAACACAGAATGAAAAACGAATATAATTCTGAAGTGGTCATGACACCTCTAGGGAATAAAATTGCTAGATGGATTGACCCTGAACAATTAGATGAAAATATGGGATCCAGTCGGAATATGCTTGTGAGAGACCGTTTCGATAATCCGCTTTTCTTATTTGAAAACACATTTGCGATGAGATGGTTTAATGATAAATACCCTGATGTAGAATTAACAGCATTATTATAAAAAATAAAAGACTAGAGAGTAGGCCATAGGCTTTCTCTCTAGTCTTTTTTTACATAGAGACTACAAATCGATTACAGCAGAGCGTATTGTTTTTTAAAATGAATCAGATTCTATATAGTGAGAATAGGCTTGAAATAGGTAGTTTTTTAAATATATCTCTTTTAATGATAGACCTGAAGCAGCATGAAGAAAAGAGAGGTATGAGAATTTCTACTATATATTACAAGGAGGAAAAGATGAATTTTAAAAAGTTATTAATCATCTCGTTTATTTTAGGGGGCATCATATTTAGAACAGACTCTATCAAAGCTGAATCGTTGAGTCTGACCGATGTCTTTCAATCCTTAGGGATACTTTCAAATTACGAACCAAAAGGCATGTTAGATCTCGTCTATTTAGAATTAATAGAAGAAGAGAATTCGGTTGAAACAGTATTAGATGAACCAGTGGAGGAAGTAGCCGTTTCTACCTCAAAACGATCAGAAGATGAATCAGTAGACGCTGAAAAGCTTGATTTACTGGCACGAATCATTGAAGCAGAAGCGAAAGGAGAATCTTACGAAGGCAAATTAGCCGTTGGACAAGTGGTTTTGAATAGGGTAAAGCATAATCAGTTTCCTGACACGATATATGATGTAATTTATCAACCCCGTCAATTTGAACCTGTGATGAATGGAACCTTCTATAATGAAGCCACAGAAGAATCGATTCAAGCCGCTTATGAAGTCTTAAGGCAAGATGAACCCATTATAGACGCTTTATACTTTTACAATCCAACCATCGCAGCTAACCAAGACTGGTTTGATACGTTAGAATTTGTTGATGAAATTGGAAATCATGTCTTTCGAAGGTAATGTGGAAGATTGTATATAAAAGCAATAAAAAAGAGAAGTCATCGGAAAATGATGACTTCTCTTTTTTTGTTATTCTTTATTTTCTGATGGTTCGGATGTTTCATCTGTTTCTGTTGAATCGTCTCTGTCTTCTTCCCGAGTTATTTCAATTGTCCCATCCACTACAGTAGCCAGAATGTGTCCTGGATTAGGATTATTCAAGTAAAACTCAGCAATTTTATCTTCTAGCTGCTCTTCTATGACTCGACGAAGAGGGCGAGCACCCATTTTAGGATTATAACCGAGGTCAACTAACTTCTCTTTTGCAGACTGATCCACTTCCACGGTTATATTGTGATGTTTTAAAGCATCGTTGATATCTTCTAACATCAATTCAATAATATCTAACAGATTCTCTTTAGTTAAGGAATTGAATTCGACAATACCATCGAAGCGATTCAAGAACTCTGGTCTAAAGTAATCGTCTAGATGATTTAAGATGGAGTGCTGCTGGCCGCTGACTTGGGCACCGAAACCGACGCTGGACTCAACGTTTGTCGTACCGGCATTACTTGTCATAATGATGATGGTTTCTTTAAAGTTAACCGTTCTACCTTGGGCATCGGTTAAATGTCCGTCATCTAAAATCTGTAAGAACATATTCAGTACATCCGGATGAGCTTTTTCTACTTCATCGACTAATATGAGACTGTATGGGTTTCGTCTGACTTTTTCCGTTAACTGACCTGCTTCATCATAGCCAATGTATCCAGGAGGAGAACCAATCAGTTTAGACGTGCTGTGTTTTTCCATATATTCACTCATGTCAAGACGGACATAGGATTCTTTGCTTCCGAAAAGTTCTAAAGCCAGAGTCTTAGCTAATTCCGTTTTACCTACCCCAGTCGGTCCAACAAATAAGAAAGAACCAATCGGTCTGTTTTTCTGGCGTAAACCAATTCTATTTCGTCTAATGGCGCGTGCGACTTTGTCAACAGCATCATCTTGCCCAATGACGTGTTTTCGTAGAGATTTATCTAAATCTTTCAGTTGTTCTTGTTCTTTTTCTTTTAAGTCACCTACTGGAATACCTGTTTTGATTTCAACTATATTAATCATATCTTGCTCTGTAACAACGGGTTGTTCAGAGTTCGGTGTCTGTTGATTAATCATTTCTTTATATTTAGTGGTTTGATCACGGTAGTAGGCTGCTTTTTCATAATCCTCTTTGTCTAAAGCTTCTTGTTTTAATTTTTCCGCTTCTTCAATTTTTTCTTTTAAAGCATCTGGGTCAACAGTCTGAATAGTCAGATTCTTCTTAGAACCAGACTCATCTAATAAATCGATGGCCTTATCTGGTAAGAAACGGTCTTGAATATAGCGGTGAGACAGTTCAATAGCGCTTTTTATCGCTTCTTCTGTATAACGCACATGGTGGTAGTCTTCATATTGCTTTTGAATACCTTTCAAGATGGTATAGGTTTCTTCTGGAGTGGGCTCTTTCACTTTAACGGGCTGCAAGCGTCTTTCTAGAGCAGGATCTTTTTCTATTTTTCTGTACTCGTTCAGAGTCGTTGCACCTACCATTTGAAGTTCCCCGCGGGCTAATGCAGGTTTAAGAATATTTCCAGCATCCATACTGCTTCCTTCAGCAGAACCTGCTCCTACAATTTCATGTACCTCATCAATAAATAAGATAATATTTGGATTTTCTTTTAGCTCGTTCATTAGTTGTTGCATTCTCTCTTCGAATTGACCTCTGATTCCAGTTCCCTGGACTAACGAAGCAACATCTAAACGGATAACTTCTTTACTGAGTAATTTCTGTGGAACTTCACCATTAACTATTTTCTGAGCCAAACCTTCGACAATAGCCGTTTTACCCACACCTGCTTCACCGGTTAATACAGGATTGTTTTTAGTTCGTCTGTTTAAAATTTCAATAACCCGTTCTATTTCAGTATCTCTTCCAATAATAGGGTCGATTTTACCATCTTTTGCCATTTGATTTAAGTCAACCCCGTATTCACCGAGTAAACCGCCTCGATTTCCTCCTTGTCTAGGGGGGTGATTTCCACCTGTGAATCCTTGGTTAGGAGGGGTTTGACCTTGGTTATTAGGATTTCTGTCTTGTGAGAGGGCACGGAATAAATCATCAAACTGATTGAATCCAAAAGGATCTTGCCCTTGATTCATTCTGCCTTGTTGCTCTTGCAATCTGATTTCACGATAACACTTTTGGCATAAATCAATTTCTCTTCTTTTTCCATTTACACTGGTTGTTAGATGAATCGTTGCGTTTCTTTCCATACAACGTTGACATACCATAATATCATTCCTTCCTTTCAAAGATAGTCTAATATCATTATACCGGACATTTTATTAAAGGTCAGTTGATAAGGATTATGCTGGACATTCTTTTGACTAAAGAAGAGCTGATGTCTGACCAACACTGACCTTTACACTCACTATTATACTCTGACCTTTACTGACTTTCAAGTGTAAAATACTAAAATAGTCACTAGTGTTGCATTAAAGTTTTAACTATTCCATGCCATAAAAAAATCCTTTATAATGGGGGTGGATG
>NZ_BAAACW010000031.1:0-17563 GCF_039521845.1 Alkalibacterium iburiense | reverse complement strand
ATAGGCTGGAAGTGGAAGCATAGTGATATGTGGAGCGGACCAGTACTAATCGGTCGAGGACTTAACCACGAAAAGTGGGTTAAGGGTATAGATGTGGTGTTGTTTCGAGTGTATTAATCAACTGTCTAGTTTTGAGAGAACAGAGTTCTTTCATCATAATAAAAGAAGAGTCACTGTGCGGTGACGATGGCGGGAAGGATCCACCTGTTTCCATTCCGAACACAGCCGTTAAGCTTCCCAGCGCCGAGGATAGTGAGGGGTTTCCCCTTGTGAAAGCAGGACGTTGCCGCGCAGCTCTTTTTTTGTTATAATAACTAAGATTATTCCGCAATAGCTCAGTTGGTAGAGCGCACGACTGTTAATCGTGTTGTCGCAGGTTCGAGCCCTGCTTGCGGAGTTTTTATTTGAAGAAAACTATTCAGCCGCTTTAGCTCAGTAGGTAGAGCGCATCCATGGTAAGGATGAGGTCGCCGGTTCGATTCCGGCAAGTGGCTTATCTAGTGCATTTTAATATATTTATAAAACGTGTAAAAAAGTCTGCGAATGTTGTTAAATCAATGTTTGTAGGCTTTTTATTTTTCTCAGAGGCATATTAAAGAATGTAAGATTGCATAATCTTTTTGCACTAATTTTGCACTCTTATTAATTATCAAACTCTGATAGTAAATCATTCATGGCCGTGTCTCTCTTGTACTTTCTCCTTTTTTAAGTGATATTACTTCCAAGATAGATTCTAAAAATATCTCTTTCTAATTAGTAGATAGGGTAAAAGAAATTTTTAGCTTTAATACATTGAAAAATAAGCTTGACACCATCCAATGAGATGGTTATGATATGGATAAGAATGATATATTACTCAAAAATGAATAAAAATAGAAAGGTGGATGAATTTGAAAAAAGTGATTAATGAACAGACTGAGAAAATGACCCTTAATGTCAACCATATTGATCTCGGTAAAATAGATATCCTGGTAGAAAATGGCTTTTTTAGTAATCGAAGTGATTTTATCCGTGCAGCGATAAGAGATGAATTGTCAAAAAACGAATCATTTATTAATACAACTATAGAGAAAAAAGAATTTGCGATTGGCATAGCTTATTTTGGAGCAGAAGATTTTGAAAAAGCAATAGAAGATAATCATATACTAGATGTGAATTATATAGGATTATTGGTCATCAAAAAAGATGTTACATTAGAAATGATAAAAAAATCAGTTAAAAGAATGAATGTAAAAGGGACCCTAATTGCTCCAAAAGAAATCAAAGATTATTTGAAAAGTATTCAGTAAACCAAAAAGTATATATGAGTCTTCATTTTAAAGGTTAGTTCATAAACGCCCTTATAATGTGTAAGATTGAGAACGGTGTTTTACTATATCTTTATAATATAGCAAAGTGCTATAATCAGTTTATCAATTCTATTGTATTGATAAGTTGAAGAAGATGGATGTGAAATCAAATGCATAAGGTTTTAGATAAAAGGTATCACCTACATATTTCTTTTCTATGTGGAATAAGCGTGTTTGGGTTAAGCATGGTGTTTCAGAAGATGGCTTATTTGCCAAATATAGGCTTTATAGGGTACTGGACTGGTGTAGGATTAACTGCTGTAGTTTGGTTAGTAGGAAGTGTGTTTTTATTTATGGGCATGTCCAAAAATAGAGTTAAGCTACTAAATGAATTGGGCTACATCTTATCTATCTCATTACTGATTTCAGGGTTATTATGGGTGGTTTTTGTAGTAAGTATGGGACTAGGCTAATAACCTAAAAGAATGATGTTGATTCAATATATATCAAAAAGGTCAGCTAAGCTCTCATAGTAGAGAATTTAGCTGACCTTTAGGTTACTAATTTTTATAATGATAGAGCTTACTGTTTAGTGAATAGCTCCGCCGACTTCTTTAATATCTCCTTTACCAGCTTGAGAGACAATGGCTTCAATTCCAGCTTCTAACCCTTTAGTCATGTCGGCTAAATTCATGGAAGGTTTTCCTGGTTTGTCTGTCACTTGTTCTGGAATAAATGGGACATGAACGAAACCGCCAGTCATATTTGGAAATTCTTTATCAATCATGTACAACACTTGATACATAATATGGTTGCATACAAAAGTGCCAGCAGAATTTGAAACAGAGGCCGGTATACCTGCTTCTTTCATCGCGGTTACCATAGCTTTAACTGGAAGTTTTGTGAAATAAGCATTTTCTCCGTCTTCTTGTATAGCTACATCTATAGGTTGGTTTCCTTCATTATCTGGAATACGGGCATCATCTATATTTATGGCGACTCGCTCTGGCGTTATTTCGTACCTTCCGCCAGCTTGACCCACGGCTAAAATAACATCTGGCTGTATATCTCTCACTGCTTCCCTTATTTTATCTGATGATTTATGGAACACAGTAGGAATTTCCAGCTTATGAATTTCTGCTCCCTTAATCCTATCAGGTAAAGCTTTTACTGCTTCACCTGCTGGATTAATCGCTTCTCCGCCGAACGGGTCGAAGCCTGTTACTAAAATTTTCATAAATCTCTTCCTTTCATATTTGTTTATTATACTAAAAAGCCCAAAAGTACATTAATACGACGTGTGAGACTAACATGAGGAGTGCGTAAGGTAATTGTTCTTTTATCACACCGTTAGGATTATCCATTTCTAAAAGTGCGACTGGTAAGGCATTGAAGTTCGCGGCCATCGGTGTCATTAACGTACCGCAGTAACCAGCTGTCATCGCCAATGCGCCTGCAATTACTGGATCAGCTCCTTGGGCAATGACAAATGGGATTCCGATACCAGCTGTGATAACAGTGAAGGCCGCAAATGCATTCCCCATAATCATCGTGAAAATCACCATACCTAATACATAGGCTAGTACCCCAGCTAAACGATTTCCTTCCGGAACCACAGTAGAGATAATTGACGCGATGACGTCACCGACACCGGCTGTAGTAAAGATAACACCTAAAGCGGCTAATAGTTGAGGAAGAATACCTACTGTTCCAACTTGACGATTCATTCGGTCGCCTTCATCAAGCGCCGTTTTAGGGCCAGCTTTAGTGAAGGCCATAGCAATCAGTAAAGATACTACAGAGGCAATACCAATACCAACCTGGCCGCCTAATGGGGTGAATTGTGCAATAACAATAGCGATAAGCGCAAGGGAGACAACCGGCACAAAAATCCAGTTCCCAATCCGCTTGCTATGGGATTGAGCTTCTTCTTCTGAAGTTGAATCAATCTTACCAATTTTTACTTGGTTGAATAAAGTTAAAACACCTATAAGCATAACTAGAATGCCTATTACTACAGCAGGAAGAATACGTCCCAAGGCAAAAGTAACGGCTAATACTATCCAAAATAATGCTGAACCAAATCTAGCAGGATGGCTTTTGTCCATAAAGATACGAACGCCACTATAGGCCATGGAAAGGCCAGTCAAAACAAAGAATAATTCTAATAAGTTATCAACTAAAGCCTCCATTATCTTACGCCTCCCTCATCATTTTTTGACGCATTGGTTCTCTTTTTTTTATTGCGTTTTAACTTTCTGTCTAGAAGAAAGTTAGATACTATAACTAATACCAAGGCAATAAGTGCGATGGGGAGAGACGCTTGAGCAACTGAAACGGCTGATACATCATAGCCTAAAGATTCCAATGTTCCTACTATTAATAAAACTCCTGCAGCTGCAACAAAGGTGTTTTGAGCATAAAAATTACCTAGATTTTCCATTGCTGCAGAGCGTGCTTTAATTTTCTCTGTCTCTTTATCCGTTTGATTACCATATTTAGCTTTAACAGAAGCTTGAGCCATGGGTTCGACAAGAGGGCGTACAAATTGAGTGTGTCCTTGGATTCGTACTGAAAAGAAGCCGGCCAGCTGACGAATAAACATGTAAAGAGACATGAAGCGTCCCGGTGTAAGTCCTTTAATTTTTTCTATCATACGAGTCGCTTGTTGCCGCAACCCAAATTTTTCTACCAGACCAATCATAGGTAAGGTCAAGAAGAACAGGGTGACTAAACGATTCGATACAAAAGCTTCTCCTAAAATACTTAAGAATTCAACGAATGAAATACCTGAAACGAGTGCAGTTACAAGACCCGCAACCAGAACTACAGCAATGGTGTCCAACTTTAGTATAAAGCCTATTACGATAATAAGAATACCTATTAATCTTATCCATTCCATTTTTATCTCCTCCATATCTTTTATATTATTTTAATAATAGTGCCCATTATATACTTGTACATTGTATAATACAAGATGATATCGGTAGTAAGGCAACTGCTCGGTAAAGAAGGATACGGTTTTTTGGATAAAAACGAAAAAAGACCTCATCATATGAGGCCTTTCTAGAATAAACTAATCACACTGCCAATTCCCATCCACTACTCGACAAGCATCTGCATCGCTGCCCATCATTTGAAGGCCAGTCAACTGTAAGCCTTCTTCTTTGGCTATTTTCTCAATGGTTTCTTCAATGACTTCTTTAGGCTGTGCTCCACTAATTAAATATTTTCCTTCTATTACTAGGGCGGGAGCTCCTTGGATGCCATAACTCTGAACGAGGTTAAGATCTTCAAGGACGGCCTGTTCTGTTTCCGGTTTATTGAACTGAGTTTTCCATGCATCTAAATCTAATGACGTCTGGCTAATCACATCTTCAAGAATTTCTATATCAGAAATGTCTCTATTATTAATAAAAAGGGCTTCTTGGATAGCATCGAACACTTCCCAGTAGGCATCTTGTCCCTGGAGCATACCCGCTGCCTTTGCTGCTTTTAATCCATTTTTAGAAGTAGGGAACAAAAAGTCCTGTTCTTTCATTCCTTCAATATTAAACCGGTTTAAATCATCATTTTTATTTGCTTGTTCCCAGTGATTTAACACTTCCGGCTTGACGGCTTCGTGGGATCCAAACATTTGGATAAACTGTTCTTTTTCCCAACCTAAAGCAAAGGAACGGTGGGTTACATTAATGCGTGGGTATTTCTTTACAATCTGTCTCATACGATTCGACATAGGAAAGCAAAAGCTGCAAATCACATCGTGAAAAAACTCTATCTTCATTTTAACACTCCTTATAATGACTTCTACATGTATACTTACTAATTATAAGTTAAGTAGGTATGATTTACAATGAATTCTTATAGATGCTGCTAGTTGTAAGAAATGGTGTGATATAATCGACTTAATGCTAAAAAGCTTTTGAAAAGGAGTGATGGGATGCTGACTAGTTTAGCGTTGATACTCTTAGTAGGTTTACTGCTTGGAAGACTATCCAGAGCACTTTGCTTGCCGAGTCTGATTGGAATGATATTAACTGGAGTACTTTTAGGCCCTTATATGTTAAATGTACTGGATGAGACAACACTTTTTATTTCTAGTGATCTCAGACAGATGGCCCTGGTAATTATTTTATTTAGAGCAGGCTTGTCTCTAAGTTTGAAAGATTTAAAACGAGTAGGCTTACCAGCCTTCCTAATGAGTTTTTTACCAGCTAGTTTTGAAATTTTAGGAACACTATTACTAGCTCCTCTGTTATTTGGTTTGTCAATTGTAGATGCAGCCTTGTTAGGAACTGTTATAGCAGCTGTTTCTCCAGCTATCGTGGTTCCTTCAATGCTCTCAGTAATGGACAAAGGGTATGGTCAAGACAAGAAAGTACCCCAGCTGGTATTGGCAGGAGCGTCTCTTGATGATGTTTTCGTCATAGTGTTATTCACTTCTTTTTTATCCTTAGCTAGTGGACAATCCATGACTCTATCTCCATTAACTAGTTTACCCATTAGTATCTTAATGGGGTTATTAATAGGGTGGAGTACTGGATGGGGGATACAGTTCCTATTTCGTTCCTTTCATATGCGTGATACAGTGAAAATAATTGTTTTACTAAGTCTCTCTTTTTTACTGTTAGAACTAGAGTCGCTGTTAACAGGCATATTGCCTATATCAGGCTTATTGTCTATTATGGCTATGGGCTTGACACTAAATCATTTTTATAAAGAGTTAGCTGAACGCTTGTCAAATAAATATAATAAATTGTGGCTCGGAGCGCAGGTTTTATTATTCGTATTAGTAGGAGCATCAGTAAATGTCTCTTATGCTTTAGAAGCAGGCTTCGCTGTTGTTTTATTGATAGGAATAGGGCTTGCTTTTAGAATGATGGGTGTATTCTTAAGTTTGACTCCGTCATCTTTGAATCAGAAAGAAAAACTGTTTGTAGGTTTCAGTTATACTCCAAAAGCTACTGTTCAAGCGGCTATTGGTGGAGTACCCCTCGCTATGGGGATAGCTAGTGGGGATTTAATCTTAACAATAGCAGTCGTAGCCATTTTATTTACTGCGCCAATAGGAGCATTTTTAATTGAAAAGACTTACCAACAGCTATTATCAGCGCCATTACATGATGAATAAATGTTTTAAAGACAACATTAGTCGAAAGGGGATTATATGGATAACAGAATACTATTTTTGATCATCATTCTAGCACTACTCATTGGGAGCGTGGTAATGGAACTAAGGAACAGACAAAAATTAAAAAATCAAGTGAGGTCTTTGTGGGGGAAGTGGCCGAAAAGTCGTCGGTTTGATTCAGAAAAAAGTTTGAAAAAAGCATACGAACAGTTAAAACCCTATCTAAAAAAAGATAGCTACATAGATGACATTACTTGGAATGACTTAGATATGTATACCGTTTTTTCTCTCATTAATCATACGTATTCAAGTATTGGTTCAGAAGCATTGTATCAACGATTGCGTTCTTATGATTTGAATGACCAGGATCAAAGTAAAATAGAAAGTATCATACACTTTTATGAGGAACATCCAAAGCAGAGAGAAAAAATACAGTTTATATTTGCTCAGCTGGGTAAACAAGATAACAACTCGGTTATGAAGCAATTGACTGAAGAGAATAAGAAGACGTTTTTTCACTTTGGCTTATATGTGTTATTAGGATCACTGCCAATTATAGGGCTCTTATTATTATTTACTCCTTTTGCTCCATACGGCTTAATGATAGCCATCTCATCACTCCTGTTTAACCTAGTTTATTCGCAAATAAATAAAATGAGTATAGGCAGTGAACTATTGAGTATGAGCTATCTTGTCCAATCCATTTCGAGCGCAAAAAAATTAAGTCAAATCAATCACCCTTTGAAAGAAGAGCTGGCTAATCATTTAAAGCCGCTTAAACGTATTCCGCTCTTTTCTTTTGCATTTAGAATGGGTGGAAATAACGAAGGAGAAATTCTCTTTGATTATTTAAACATGTTTTTCATGTTACCTTTTATTTCTTATCACTTCGTTTACAATCGAGTGAAAAAGAACAAGGCTGAAGCGTTCAAACTATGGGAGTTGTTAGGAGACCTTGAGTCGGCTGCGGCTATAAGTAATTTAAGGCTGGTGCTTGAAGATGCCTGCATCCCTCAGTTTACTAACCAAGAGGACGTAAGAGCTGAGAATGTTTACCATCCACTCATTAATTACCCAGTTGATAATCCGGTTAAATGGACGCGTAATACTTTAGTCTCAGGGTCTAACGCTTCAGGTAAGTCCACTTACGTTAAAAGTGTAGCGATTAACTGCATTTTAGCTCAAACATTATATACCTGTACCGCTTCATCTTTTTCACTCAAGCGAGGCCATGTTTTAACTTCTATGGCTGTAGAAGATGATATTATCGAAGGGGACAGCTATTTTATTGCTGAAATCAAATCATTGAAACGGATTTTATCTCAAGTCAAAACGGATGAGCGATGCTATTGTTTTGTGGATGAAATATTAAAAGGGACGAATACGATTGAACGGATTGCAGCTTCAGCTAGCATTATTAAATGGCTGGATGATTCCTCCTCACTTGCTTTCGTTGCGACTCATGATATTGAACTCACAGAACTATTGAAAGATATCTGTGATAACGTCCATTTCCAAGAAAGTGTCACAAACGAAAAGGGCATTAACTTTGATTATACATTGAGAAAAGGCCCGGCTAAAACCAGGAACGCCTTGAAACTGCTTGAGATTATGGACTTTCCTCAATCAGTCGTATCTGAAGCGATTAAAAAGGCGAGTCATTTCGAGCAGAATAAAGCATGGGTATAGTATAGATATAAAATCGAAAAAGGAGCGGATGATTAGACTAGTCATCTGCTCCTTTCACTTATTTCGTTTTAACCATTTCTTTGTTGTCGCCATGTTTGACAAAAATCATACTGACAAGGGCTGTGCCAAAACATAAGACTGCAAAAAGGAAAAGCAGTTCGTTTGTTTGGAAGTAATCTTGAATCGCTCCATACGTAATCGGACTCACTATAGCTGCCGTAAAGGAAAATAAATAATAGTAACCCGTAAAGGATCCGATAGTGCGTTCAGTAGCAAACTCCACTACCATGGGCAAGGAATTGATATTAATACAAGCCCAGCAGGCCCCGCCGGCGATTAATAAGGCTTGGACCAGCCACTGGGACGGTTCGGTTAAAATAGGTAGAAAACAGACAACGATTCCTATTAACCCTATTGAGATGGTTTTCTTCCGACCAATCTTTTGTCCTAATAAACCAGCTGGTATAGCAAATATTAAAAAGGTAAGGGAAAAACCGGTTAACATCATAGTGGCTTGTCCACCGCTTATGCCGTACGTATTTGTTGCGTATAAAGTAAAAAATGTTTCAATGGCATTGTAACCCATAAACCAAGTAAAAATGGCAATGAGTAAAGCCACTAAGCTTATTTTATAGTCTCTGGGTAAAGTGAGAAAGGCCGTTAAGCTTCTTTGTTTTTCAAACGTGTCTTCTTCTTCGTGATGACTTTTCATGTTCACCCTAGAGCGTTGACCCCAGCGGTTGGCGAGAGAATCTCTAATAGGGATACTCTGCTGTTCTTTAAATCGAATGGCATCCGGTTCGCGTACGAATGTTAATAAAACAACTAAAGCGAGAAGCATGATGACCGTTGCTAATAAAAAAGCGAAAAATTTATCATCGCGCAAATCCGACAGCAATCCTCCAAAGAAAAAGGCAACTATAGAACCGACTCCGCCCATCATGTTGATGATGCCATTGGCTTCGCTGCGAAGAGGGGCAGGTGTCACATCTGGCATGAGAGAGATAACCGGACTTCGCCATAAAGCCATAATTAAATTGAAGGCGATAATCGCTCCCATAAAGTAGACTAATGTCTGCTGCAGGGGAATAAGGGCAAAGAGAATAGCACAAATAGGTAGACCTATAGCAATCCACGGCATGCGTCTCCCTATACGCGTCCGTGTGTTATCACTCCATGCACCGATTAATGGCTGGAAGATGACGCCAAAAAAGTTATCGATGGTCATAATGGTTCCAATTAGGGTATTGCTGATTAAAAAACGTTCGCTCAATATCAATGGGACCTGGGAATTGTAAATAGCCCAGGCTAAACTGGAGGCTAAAAATCCAAAGCCAATTAAAAACGTTTGTGGGTAATTTAACCGTAATGACTGCTTGACTGACTGTGTCTTCATGTTATCCCTCATTCTCCTAATGACAGGCCAAGAGACTGCACACTTTTGAGTGCTTTAGCCCCACCATCTTCTTGTATTTGCTTCTTTAAAGCTATTGCTTTTTTCGGAACATTAGTAATAATGGCATCCACTTCTAAAAGCAAACCAGCATAAATATGTGCCTCTTCATCTGCAGTCCACACGTGTACTTTCAGACCTTTTTCATGACAGTTTTGAACCAGGTTTCTTTGTTGAAGGCTGTTGAGGGCTGGATGAATGGACTTGACTCCAATAGCCTCTGCATAATTCCAAGGCTCATAGTGTATATCAGACGTTAAAATGGCACAGCGATCGACCCCAGCTAGTGCAGACATGTGATGCATGGACTGATGATTAAATGAACTAAAAAGAACCTGGTCCGCCATGCCAAAACTTTGCACACATGCCCATACTTCTTCTTCCATACCGGTATAAAATTGGATACTATTTTTTAATTCGATATTCACTGTTAAATGAGTCTCTTTCATTAATTGAAGGACTGCTTCTAAACTGGGAATGGCTGTATCGATCGACTTGTTAGAAGCGCTTACGATTTTGCTGGGTTTTAGAGATAACTGCTGAAGCTCTTTCCAAGTCTTTTCCCAAACAAACCCAGTATCTCCAGTTAATCGTTTCAGGTTTTCATCGTGAATAACTACTAATTTTCCGTCTTTTGTTCGCTGTACGTCCAGTTCAATTCCATCAGATCCATCATCGATGGCTTGTTTAAAAGCTGCAAGCGTATTTTCTATGTACTGATGACTCGAACCTCTGTGTGCCCAAATAGTTGTATGCATACGATTCCTCCTCATTTATGTATAGTATAACTTAATTGATTTAAAAAATGTCTATTAATTGTAAAAAACAAGTTAAGATTGAGTCCGATTTTTTGTATAAATAAAACAGTGTAAGTGCTTACTGTTTTTGTTATGCTTATATTAAAGAATAAGAGCTGAAAGGAGTAAAGGATGAGCATAATAGTTAAACGAAAGACAGAAAATTATGCTTCGTTATTCAAATTAAAATTAATTCTCAATGGAGAAACTATTGGAAAGATTGCGTTCAACGAAGAAAAAGAAGTGAAACTAACAGAAGATACGGCGACTTTACAAATCAAACAATTTAGTGGAAAAAGCAACAAATTAACCGTCACAGATGGGGACGTGGTAGAGATTAATAAAGGAGATTCCATATTATGGATCTTCCTTATAGCCTTTATATTGATGCTCATAACAAGCAGTTATGCTGGCATTTCTTGGATACTGGGCTTAGTCTTATCTATTCTCGTCCTACTGGGTCTTCTGTCACTCATTAAAGTATTCGAACTGAAAAAAGTGAACCGTGGTGCTAAAGATAATAGAGTTCAGAAAACATAAGCATCATTAGAAAGTGAATGCCTCTGCTTCTATAGTACGGGGCTTTATTTTTTTCTCCATAATAAGGTACGAATGGTATACTGTTAAAAACAATGAGAGGAAGGTGCTGAAAATGGATGGGAAAGTAAAAGAAGAAGTGAATCGACTGATTCATGAAAAAAGAGTAGTGGATGCAAGTCATGTTTTGCATATTGTAAATGGTCAAGCTCTATACGATGTATTTAAGAATGAGTCTGTGCTAGATTACTCTCACCTTATACCTTTCAATGAAGCCATGTGTGTGAATGAAACAACAGAAAGCATTTCTAGCCCGGCATTTATTCAGATGCGGGCTAAAGGACATAACAGTTCCGTTGATGCCTATAAAAAGCTGGTGACTGATTATCTAGAACCGCTTCAGAAAGAACAGTATGCGTTCATTTATCTGTGGTTTGGAGAAGACATGTTTTGTCAGATAAATGTATTAACTCTCTTGGCTTACTTAGAACAGATAGGTTACGGTGGGTCTGTCCAATTAAATGTTTTTGATGAAAAAGAGTTTCAAGTGGAGACTGTCGATATCATGCTAGGAAACTATGAAAGGGTATATAGAGAGGTCTTAGTCCATCACGAAGCTTCTAGTGAAGACACCTATCCATTAATGAACCGGGCGGTGGGTATTTATTTAGAACTGTTAACCGAACCCAATAGAATAACCGAGTATATAAAAAAGAATAGAGAGCTTTCAGACAAAGACTTGCTCCAAAAGCTATTTAAAAAATTTGATTATATTGGGTATGGAGATAGTCAGTACATGGACTTGATTAAAGAAATTAGCAGTTAGGGAGAAGTATAATGATTCAATTTGTTCCGATTAATGAAGATAATTATGAAAAAGTATTGGATTTAGAAGTGGAGGAAAGCTAAAGTAAGTTTGTTGCACCGAATGTCAGATCACTAGCTGATTGTTACCTTTATCGCGAAGCAGGAGACGTCTTTTCATATGCCATCCAAAATGATAAGGAAGTTGTTGGCTTTATTTTACTTGATTTAGATGAAGAAGAAAAAGAGTATATGATTTGGCGAATGATGATAGACAAAAATCATCAGAGAAGAGGCTATGGGAGAAAGGCTGTCCGAAAAGTGATTGAAATGGCTAAGAAAGAAAAAGGGTATACGACCTTAATTGCGGATTATGTGAAAGGTAATGAAGGGATGGGAGAGCTTTTACGGTCCGAAGGGTTCCGTCATCACTCTTTCAATGAAGAATGGAATGAATATGTTTTGCATTATGACTTGTAAGTGAGGAGGACCAATAATCCATCAGGTCAAATTAACCCTTTTATAGGAACTGATTTTAGTGAGACGACTAAAATCAGTTTTAAACTTTTAGAGTCATCAAGAGAAAAATATAAGTGCATTTATTCACTCACTAACCAAGGAATATGCTATTATAAGATGAACAATTAAGGTAATATGCCTTGTACTGAAATTCATATTAAATCAAAATAGTGAATACTTATTAAGAGTGGAGCGAGTTTTATTGGAAAAAGAAAATAAACTAAATCAGACAGTTATTGTTATTGGTGGGGGATTAGGAGGGTTATCCGCTGCTATTTCTTTAGCACAAAGTGGGTATCAAGTGACTTTATTTGAAAAGAATAAGCATCTCGGGGGAAAACTTAACCGACTAGAAACAAATGGATTTGGCTTTGACTTGGGTCCCTCTATCTTAACGATGCCTCAATTGTTCAGTCGCTTATTTGAAGCCAGTGGAAAAAACATGGAAGACTATGTTTCCATTAAACAGCTAAATCATGAAATACGTTCTTTTTATCCAGATGGGGCTGTAGTTGATTTATATAACCATTTAGAGGATATGGAAAAAAACAACTCAGTCTTATCTTCCAGTGATATAGAAGAATACAAAGACTATCTGTCTTATGCAAGAAACCTGTATGAAAAAACGGACGAGGGTTACTTTGAAAAAGGACATGATGATTTAAAAGCTATCCTTAAAGATCATGGGATGATAGCTGCATTAAAAGATTTTGATTATTTCCATACGATGTCTGATGGAATTGATAAACGAGTATCGAACCCCTACTTAAGAGAATTGTTAAAGTATTTCATTAAATACGTGGGATCCTCTGCGGATGCTGCACCAGCTATATTGAATATACTACCATACGTACAAAAAGCCTTTGGACTCTGGTACGTGGAGGGCGGGATGCATAAACTAGGAGAAGCCCTTGTGCGACTAGGAGAAGAAGTCTGCGTTACCTTCCGCACGGAAACGGAAGTAAGTGAAATAATAGAAGGCGAAGAAAAAACAGTATCAGGAGTCAAATTAGCTTCAGGTGAAACAGTGTGGGCAGACCGAATCATTTCCAATATGGAAGTCATCCCTGCTTATAGACGATTGTTGAATATGAATCCTGAAAAAGTAGATAAGCTGGAAAAAGAATTTGAACCGGCTGCTTCTGGTCTAGTGATTCATTTAGGAGTCAACAGGAAATACCCTCAATTAGCCCACCACAACTTCTTTTTTTCTAAAGATTCTAAGGCTAATTATAAGAGTGTCTTTGAAACACATGAACTACCCGAAGATCCGACCATCTATTTAGTTAACAGCAATAAAACAGACGCGAGTCAGGCTCCGTCGGGTCATGAAAACATTAAAATCCTTCCGCACATCCCTTATATTCAAGATAAGCCCTTTACAGAAGAAGAGTATCAGCAGTTAAGAGAGCGTGTGCTGATTAAACTGGAAGACATGGGACTAACCGATTTAAGACAGCATATTGTTGTTGAGGACTACTGGACACCGGTGGATATAGAAAAACATTACTATTCCAATAGAGGCGCTATTTACGGTGTTGTTTCGGATAAAAGTAAAAATAAAGGCTTTAAGCTGCCTAAAAAGAGTCCGTATTTTAACAACTTATACTTTGTTGGAGGGTCAGTTAACCCAGGGGGCGGTATGCCAATGGTGGTGTTAAGCGGTCAACAAGTAAAGGATATTATATTAACTGAAGATAAGAATGAAAACTAAGCGGTCAAAAGGAGTATGATATGGGACGACTACTCATTACTTTTTTGCTGAGTGTGATAGGCTTAATGAGCGGACTTACTTTTTTATGGAAAGTGCCTCTCATTGAAAAAAACAGGCCTTCCTTTAAACGTCGACTGAAAGTGTCTGTTATTATCCCCGCTAGAAACGAAGAACAGTCACTGCCTCAGTTACTAAGCTCTCTTAAAGACCAGAATTTCCCAATAGAGGAAATCATAGTAGTGGATGACGATTCGACTGATCGTACACTGGAAGTAGCTGAAGAGTTTGGGATTCAAGTAATTTCCGAATTTGAGCATACAGGCAAGTCAGCCGCTTGTTGGGCAGGGGCGAAACAGGCTAAGGGCGACTATTTAGTGTTTTTAGATGCGGATACCTTTTTTGTCGGGTCAGATGCATTGGAAAAGGCATTAAGCACATACCGTCAAGAAATGAAAACGGGTTTGCTGTCTATCCAACCTTACCATGTGATTAAACAGTTTTATGAGACCTTGGCTATTGTTCCTAACATTGTTGTAATGGCAGGACTGAACCGCTTTTCACTTTTCCAAAACTTACCTAAAAGAGGAGCATTCGGTCCATTTATTTTAGTGAACAAAGAGGAATATGAAAGCGTAGGAGGTCACGGAGCTATACTGGATAGCCATATGGATGACATTGAACTAGCTAAGTTGTACAAGACACACCATTTGCCAGTTGAAGTATTTGGAGGGCAGGAAAGCATTCATTTTAGAATGTTTCCAGAAGGGGTTAAACAATTATTGAATGGCATCACAAAAAGCTTAATTCATGGCTCCAAAGGAACACATGCTGTGACACTCATAGCTATTGGCTTATGGCTGTTAAGCACCATTCTACCCATTGTTCTTTTTGTGTTAGCTAGTATACAGGAAGCCATTTTATTCATCTTCCTTTCCATTATTATGTACGGTGTAGGGTGTCTACACTTTAGATGGTTAATGAATAAGGTGGGAAGATTTCCTTGGCAGACAGCCCTTGTGCCATTTTTCTATGTGCTATCCTTTTTAGTCATATATGCTTGGGCTCTTATCCAGGTTTATATTCTAAAAAAGGTCTCATGGCGTGGACGTGTGCATAAGGTTTAAAGGAGAGGAGAACATGGTAAAGTTACTGATTATCAATGGTCTAGGCTGGTTGGTCCTTCATTTCGGTATCTCCTTAGGCTTACTCTATGTATCAGATACCTTATTTCAAAATACACACCCTCTCAACCGGGTGTTTAGAGAACGGGCTTTTGAAGAAAAAGGACTGTTCTGGAAAAAATATTTAGCCGTTCATCGGTGGAAAGATCGTCTGCCTGATGGAGCAAGCTTGTTTAACTTAGGCTATAAAAAGAAAGTGTTACCTGAAAAAAGTGTGGAAGAAGTCAATCGCTTTATCAAAGAAACTAAGCGGGCAGAATTGACTCACTGGCTTTTGTTTCTTTCAGGCCCATTCTTTTTCTTTTGGAATCCAGTATGGGCAGGATGGGTAAATGTCATCTATGCCAGCTTACTGAATCTCCCTTTTATTATTATTCAACGATACAACCGCGCACGTTTGAACTCGATTCAAATAGTGATGAAAAACAGAAGAAAGTAGGAAGAAAATGAAAAAAGTAAGTGTGATTGGTGCTGGAGTAGCTGGATTAGCGAGTGCCATTCGGTTACAGCATGCAGGTTATGATGTGACGGTTTATGAAAAGGAAAACCTCCCAGGTGGGAAAATGAATCAAATAAAAAAGGACGGTTTTACCTTTGATGTGGGTCCGACTATTGTTATGATGCCCTCTTTATATAATGAACTTTTTGAAGATGTGGGAAGAGATCCCAATGACTACATTCCGATGACTCGTTTAGATCCGATGTATACGGCCTTTTTTGAAGATGAAAAAATAGACGTCTCATCAGACTTAGTCACCTTGATTGACCAGCTGGAAGGCTTAAGTGATGACGATGCTAAAGGCTTTTTAAAATATTTGAGTGATATCTATGACCGCTTTATCGTCGCAAAAGATCACTTTATTCAACGCCCGTTTCGTTCACCAAAGGACTTTTACAACCCATTCATGATCCAGCAGGCCTTAAAATTAAAAACCTTTGATAGTGCGAATCACATGATCGGGAAGTATGTTAAAGACAAAAGACTACAGAACATACTCAGTTTCCAAACATTATACATAGGAATCTCTCCTAATAATGGCCCTTCTTTATACACGATTATACCCATGATTGAGTACTTGTACGGTGTGTGGTATATCAAAGGAGGCATGCATACCATGGCCTCCTCTATGGAGCGTTTGTTTAAAGAATTGGGAGGAACGATTCACTATAATTCACCTGTGGAAGAAATAGTGATTTCCAATCAAAAAGCAGAAGGGATTAAAGTAAATGGCGAAGTGGTTCATTCCGATTTTGTGATGTGTAATGCGGACTTCCCTTACGCGATGAAGCAATTAGTGAAGGACGAGAAATCTAAAGGAAAATATACAGATAAGAAAATAGACAGTATGAAATATTCTTGTTCGTGTTTTGTTATGTATCTGGGGACTAATAGAAAATATGAGCAGGTCAATAACATTCATAACTTTGTCTTTTCTCAAGACCTTGATAGAAATCTGGATGAGATATTTAGCGGAAAACTGATGAATAACCCTTCTTTTTACGTCTACATGGCTTCAAAAATCGACCCGACGATGGCACCAGAAGGCAAGGATGGACTATACATTCTTGTTCCTGTATCTGATTTATCCACCTCGGAGTATGAGTGGACGGAAGAAACGATCCAGCACTACCGTACAAAAGTCTTGAATAAACTTAAAACAGTGGAAGGATTCGAAACAGTAGAAGAAGACATTATATCCGAAAGCTATACCACACCAAAAGACTTTGAGCAGCGCTTTAATGCTTACAACGGAGCTACTTTCGGCTTAAGACCGTCTCTTGGACAAAGTAACCATATGAGACCTCAAGCCAAAGCTAAAGACTGTGAGAATCTCTATTTCACAGGAAGCAGTACTCACCCAGGTGCCGGTGTACCGATCGTTTTACTATCCGGTAAAATCGCTACGGAAGAATTGATGCTAGATGACGGGACATTAGAAGGAACCCGTTAATCGAATGGAGATAGAGCCCCGCATTGCCTAATTACGCAATCAGGGGCTTTATTTTTGTGTTTAGTATAACTATAAGGACCACTCGATTTATAAAAGTTAGCCGAGTAGTCCTTGTAATTTAAAATAGTGCCTACTCAGATGATTATATATGTTGAGTGGTAACTATAGAATGATAGAACACTACTAAATCGGTGAAAGTGGTGACGCTGTTTACTCAAGCATGAGACAATAAAAAGATGATTTTAGAAAAATCTTTTCGTTTTGATACGACTCTTTGTAGCTGGAAGTTGGGGATACGTACCAGAACAATACTAATTATTAACTTTTAGGGTAATGCCAAAAGTTCTATGAAAAATCAGATTATTCCTGTTCGAAGGTATGATATTCCCAAACAGGATACTTTTTTAAATGCCAAAGATGTTTTTTTTGAAAGTTTCAAGCGGAATTAAGCGAAGAAAAGAATCTGAATTTAAAAAATGGATAACACAAAAAGACCC
>NZ_BAAACW010000030.1:0-2728 GCF_039521845.1 Alkalibacterium iburiense | reverse complement strand
GCCTTTTTTGTTTGTTCAAGCTTCTAAGATTTTCGTTGCAATACTATCTACTTTTATATTGCCATAAACACCTCTAAATTTAAGTCAATCCGATCGGCTGTCAATCCTGTTTCTGAATCAGTGTGACTTTCAAAAAAGGCATACGTATCCTCAGCAACGCTTATTAATTCCTCTTCGTTCTCATTCGCTCCGCATCCAGCTATAAAGAGCATAGCCAACGCAGTGATTAGGTGTTTCATTGAAATCCTCCTTTTTAGTGAAACGTTTCGACAAAACGCTACTCTTTTATTATAAACAAATTGATAACGATTTCAACTGTATCTCACAATTAATTTTTCTTGTGCTATAATAAAATTAGTACGAAAGACGAATGGAGTGTAAAAAAATGAAGACAACAACTACATGGGAAGGCAATAAAACCTTCATAATGAAAAATGAAATAGGGAAAGAATTACGGATGGATGCCCCCACCTCTAAAGGAGGAGACGGATCAGGTGTTTCTCCAATGGAATCAGTTTTAGGCGGCTTAGCTGGTTGTATGGGAATTGATATTAACATGGTTCTTAGACCCTATTTAGATAAGCTTCAAAAGCTGGAATTTGAAACTGTCGGTCTGAGAAATGAAGAGCCTCCGATGTATTTTAAAGCAATAGAAACAACTATTCACGTAGAGGGAGATATACCAGCAAGTCGCGTCTGGCGTGCGGTTAGTCTGAGTGAAGAAAAGTATTGCTCGGTCGCTCATTCACTTAATGCTGATTTGACATTTAAAGTGATTTTAAACGGAGAAGAAGTAGAGAAACAGTAGGAAAGGACAGATCGTATGGCCGTTATAACTGCGTCATTTATATCAGAAGAATTAATGAGAAAAGTAACCTTTTCAGCTATTATCCCTTCTCAGACCAAATCATTCTATGATCCTGAGACAAAAGTGGAACAAGAATCGAAACCCTTAAAAACCTTGTATTTACTGCATGGATGGAATGGGGACCATGAAGATTGGATCCAAAAAACGTCTATCATTGAATTGGCTGATCAGTATAATCTAGCCATTATTATGCCATCAGGCGAAAACAGTTTTTACGTCGATCATCCAAGCGAGGATAATTATGGTAAATTTATCGGCGAAGAACTAGTAAAGGAAACAAGACATTTATTCCCATTGTCTCATAAAAGAGAAGACACCTTTATAGGTGGGTTGTCGATGGGAGGATATGGAGCTTTAAGAAACGGGTTCTACTATGACGAAACTTTCAGCAAAATCCTAGCATTATCGAGCCGGATACTTCAAAGAGAAGAACCGTTTCATGATTTGACGGAAGATAACCCTATAAATAAACGTTTCTGGCACTTACTATCCAGCCAGTCATTTAAAGATTTGAAAGCGGATATGGATGTTTACCATTTGATTGGACAGTCTAAGACTAAACCTGAACTCTTTCTGACATGTGGCACTGAGGATCATTTATATGAGGAAAATAGAGCATTACATCAATGGCTAAAGAAAAAAGAAATCCCTCATCAATATATTGAAAAGCCGGGTGGACATACATGGCCATTCTGGGCAGATGCCATGGTAGATGCTATTCCTTGGCTGTTAGATATAAATTAATACAGACAAAGGCCGATTTCCATAGGGGAATTCGGCTTTTGATTTAGTCTAGTTGATTGATAGTCTCTACTTCTTCAGCTGTTAATGAAAAGTCAAAAACAGCTATATTATCTTTTATATGTTCCTTATTTCCTGATCGGGGAATAGGAATGGTATGACAATCAATCGCCCAACGTAGGGCAATTTGCTGAGGAGATTTATTATATTTATCGACTAAGTTCGTTATAACCGAATCGTTTATTTTCCCTTTTTTAAGGGGAGAATAAGCCATAATAATAATAGATTCTTTTTCACAGTAGTCTTTCGTATCCCAATCAACATCGCTAGGGGCATACTCAACTTGATTAATAACAGGTTTAATTGTAGCTGAATTTAAGACAGGGCTTAAATTCTCGGGTTTGAAATTGGAAACACCTATAGACTTTACTTTTCCAGAATGAACAGCCGCTTCCATTCCTTTCCACGTATTTACATTAACCTCTTCATCCTCATCGGGTGCATGGATGAGAAGGAGATCGATATAATCCAAGTTTCAACGACTCAAACTTTCTTCAACTGATTGTAACACCCCGTCCTTACTCATATCTTCAGGCTCCACTTTCGTAGATAAAAAGAGGGCTTCTCGACTTAATCCTTTTTCTAGTGCACTCTGAATACCTTTCCCAACTTCTACTTCATTACCATAATTGGGAGAAGTATCCACTAATCTGTAGCCCATTTCTAGAGCGTCTGCCGTAGATTGAGTGGCTTCGTCTCCTTCCAATTCTGCTGTACCAAATCCGAATACGGGAATGTGTCGCCCGTCATTCATCGTATACGTATCCGTTTGACTCACTTTGAAAACGCCTCCTTTGTTGATAGGTTTAGCCTAAAATAAATTAAAAGAAGATACAAAAATTTTGTTTATGAAAAAATAACTAAGAAAACCCTTGCAATTCAAAATAAGACACTTTATACTCAATTTATAGAAACGTTTCGACAAAAAGTTTAGCTACGTTTCATATTATTGGTTAAGGAGAGATTGTGTGGAGGAAAGAGAATTACTAACCTGAATAATTCATACCTCTGATTTTAGAGGCTATTTTACCAAATTAATTTGCGTTTTGATTAAGTTTT
>NZ_BAAACW010000029.1:0-4966 GCF_039521845.1 Alkalibacterium iburiense | reverse complement strand
TGATCATTTACATGAAACCTTTGGGTTTCGGACAGATACAGAAATTGTGAGCAACAAAATAATAAAAAAATTATTAAAGATACAAAAATAGCAAAATAGTACCCTATTTTGAGCATTTTTAAACCCCGGTAAATCCCTTAGTGTAGGGATTTATCGGGGTTTTGGGTGTTAAAGATGAGATTATCATCTCAATTGAATAACATGTCAATAGTCTCAAAGAAATACTCGTTAAAAAAGACGAATCGTCATTCCTTGTTCACGTGTGTGCTAATCGGTGACGTCTACTTCAATCCATGCCTTTTGTCCTTCCTTATAACTCGCTTGAGCATTTGTCCACTCTGTCGTCTCTTCGTAAAAGGACTGGACTTGTTCTGCTGGAATCAAACAGTTGAAGGTAACGGTATCCGTATAGTCTATGTCTTCTACACGATAGGGTTTTTGGTATAGCAGGTTCTGTATTTTTCCACTCATCGGATAGGAAACCTCTAAGGATATAAACTGGTGGAGCTGCTTTTCCACTATACCTATTTCCTCAATGGCTTCACTTGTCGTATGACCGTATGCTCGAATAAGGCCACTGGCTCCCAATTTGACTCCGCCAAAATAACGGGTCACAACAGCTGTGACATTCTTCAGCTGCTTCTTTTTCAATACTTCCAGCATCGGAAGTCCGGCTGTCCCACTGGGTTCACCATCATCTGAAGCGCGTTGAATGTCGTCATTCTCCCCTATAATATAGGCATGACAGTTGTGATTGGCTTTCCAATGTTCTTTTTTTAACTCTTCGATAAAACGTTGAGCGTCTTCTTCCGTTTCCGTTCGCTTCAAATGACAGATGAAACGTGATTTTTTTATAGATACTTCATATGAGCTATTGTCTTTAATTGTCCTAAAGTTTCTCATGCTAATGTCCCTTTCTATTTCTATTTCGATTAGTGTATACTTAAGATGTAAATTGGCTTATGGATGGGGTGGGTAAAGTTTAATCATCCTACAAATAGGACTTATTTACCAGGTCAGTTTAAGAAAAAGGAGAGATACACATGCGTATAGCTATTGTAACAGACAGCACAGCTTACTTGAATGATGAAGATTACAGGTTAGGCAACATTTACAGTGTGCCCTTATCCTGTATTTTCAAGGATCAAGCCTATAGAGAAGGAATCGATATAACGACAGAAGAGTTTTTCGAGAAGGTCAAGACAGTCTCTGAATTACCAACAAGTTCTCAGCCAACCGTTGGAGACTTTACAGGCGTATATGAGTCTTTACAGGGTGAATATGATGCGGTTATCAGTATTCATCTATCTAAAAAGATCTCTGGAACATTCCAAAATGCCTATACAGTGGCTCAATCTATTAAAGGAATAGATGTCCATCCCTTTGATTCAGAGTTGACTGCAGCTGGGCAAGCTTTTCTCGTTCGTGCGGCTTCACAAATGGCATATGAGAGTAAATCTGTACAGGAAATATTGGACCATCTGGAAGAATTGAAAAATGTAACAGAACTGTATTTCGTTGTCGATAACTTAACGAACTTGATTAAAGGCGGACGCCTGTCTAAAACTGCTGGCGGATTTGCAACGTTATTAAACATCAAGCCAGTTTTAACGCTTAAAGATGGAGAGATTGTTCCGTACGATAAAATTCGTACAAAGAAAAAGGCATTGAAAAAAATCGAGACGCTTTTTGAAGAAGCCGTAAACAAAGCAGACTATCCTATTAAAGCGACGATTATACATGCGTATAGCGAAGAGGAAGGAAAAGAGTTTAAAAAACGCCTCGAAGAAAAATTCCCTACTATTCCATTTAATTTTAGCCATGTCGGACCAGTCATCGGGGTTCACGCCGGTGAGGGAGCAGTTGGCTTATCTTGGACTAAGAACGACTCGCACTAATGGTTTCAGCTATTATATTATTCTACATTATATAGAAAAGGCCCCAGGTATCTGGAGCCTTTTATTTTCGCCTTAAACAATCAGTACAAATCGACAAAATAAGCAAATATAAGAATATTTTTTATAAAAAAAGTGAATTCTGGTTTAAAAAGACAGTAGTAATAGTATCACCCATTTAGAAAGAAGGCATTTGATGTTTGATGAGACTCAACTATATGGAAGAGAACTATTGAAAGAAGAAATCCAAGGAGATTTCAGCTTAGAAAAAATCTGCTCTAAACCAGGGTTCAAACGCGACAAAAGTCACTCTATCTGCATGCGTTGCCAGACGACTTGTACACTCAAAACAAGATACCCCTGTACGTGTCAGTCTCAGTGCTTCTACTGCCGAGAATGTTTACCGTTAGGAAAAATGAGAGAGTGCAGCACACTGTATTATCTGCCCGAGCCAAACCTTTTCGAACCACTTCCTTACCCCTGTTTAAGATGGAATGGCACCCTTTCTCCGCAACAGGAGCAAGCCTCGCTCGAAATCAAAGAAGCTATGAGAAAAGATGAAGAACGTATCGTTTGGGCTGTGGCAGGTGCTGGAAAAACAGAAATGCTATTTGATGGGATGGGAGAAGCATTAGAGAGGGGGAAAAGAGTGTGTGTAGCCTCACCACGTGTAGATGTTTGTTTAGAATTAGCTCCGAGGTTCCAAGCCGTTTTTCCTGACGTTTCACTCGCTCTGCTTTACGGAGAAGCAGAAGAGAGTTACAGTTACACTCAGTTGGTCATTGCGACCACCCATCAGTTATACCGATTTAAAGAAGCCTTTGATGTTCTTATTATTGATGAGATTGATGCCTTTCCGTATTACATGAATGAAGCGTTGAATTTTGCTGCGAATAAAGCTAAAAAGAAAAAGGCTGCGACCATACTACTGACAGCCACACCGGATAAAAAGATGAGAGGTCGGATTAAAAAAGGGAAAATAGCGGCATCCATATTGCCTGCTCGCTACCATAAGCATGCTTTGCCTGTCCCAAAAGGCCAGTACTGCTCTCACTCCTTACTAGATAAAAGGTGGTCACATAAACACCCAGTGATCAAGCATATTCAAAGAAAGATCAAAGAAAAGAAGCGCTTCTTAATTTTTATTCCTACTATCACGTTAATGGAAAAGATAGATCCTCTATTTAAGGAGCTTTTCCATAATAGTTATTTCGAAAGTGTTCATTCCCAGGATACAGAAAGGAAAGAGAAAGTCATGAAGATGAGAAGAGGAGAACTGGATTTTTTAATGACAACAACGATATTAGAGAGGGGCGTTACTTTTCCTAATATTGATGTCATTGTCATAGATGCTGATCATAAAGTTTATACAGAAGCCGCATTGGTTCAGATAGCTGGGAGGGTAGGGAGAACCGTTGATTACCCCAGCGGAGAAGTGATCTATTATCACCAAGGATGGACGCGAGCTATAAAAGGGGCTGTTAAGCAAATTAAGCAGATGAATCATTTGGCCAAGAAGAGAGGGTACATCGGATGAATCATTGCTTATGGTGTCAGGAAGCCCTTGATCATACCTATACTTTTTTTGAATTGCTTGTCTATGATCGTCCTCAATCTCCCATCTGTGATTTTTGTCGGTCACAATTGGATTCTTTAAAAGAGACGATTCACTGTGAAGGGTGTGGACGGAAACAGGCTCACTCCTCATACTGTTCGGACTGTTTAGAATGGGCAAAGGTCTACCCGAATAAAAACTTTCACCATACGGCTTTATTTACATACAATGCCTTTGCCAAAGAGTATATGGAGAAATTTAAAATTTTGGGGGACTGTGAACTAGCTGGACTCTTGTCTCGGGATTTGTATGGAGCATGCAAGGAAAAAGGAAAAGAGGCTCTTTTCGTACCTATTCCCATTAGTGATAGAAGTCGTGAAGCAAGAGGATTTAATCAATCAGAATTGTTGCTTCAAAAAGCCCACATCCCTTATATGCGATTACTGAAAAATCAGTCAAAGGAAGAAAAACAGTCGAAAAAAGATAAGCGAGAAAGAATGGCAACGGCTCAGCCCTTTGAAGTGGATGCTGAGGGTATTTCTATCCTTTCGGGAAAGAAAGTGGTGATTGTAGACGATATTTATACGACAGGGAGAACCCTGTTCCATGCATCCGATAGTCTTAGACCTTATGGCCCTTCAACGATTGAAACGCTGTCTTTATTTAGATAAGAGATTACCGGCAAAAGGAAATTAATTTGATTGAGAAAGTAAACGCTATCATGTATAATTGAGATAAGCAAAGAGGCATTTTGCTTAGTGATAAACTTTTTCTTTGGTAAGATAGAGTTTATAAATGAAGTGGAAGGGTGAAGTATTATGCTAAAATACAATGTTCGAGGAGAAAACATAGAGGTGACTCAAGCTATTCGAGAGTACGTCGAAAAAAAGGTAGGAAAGATTGAGAAATACTTTAACGATGTGCCAGAAGCGAGTGCACATGTTAACTTAAAAACCTACTCTGATAAAACGGCTAAAGTGGAAGTCACTATCCCACTCCCATATGTAGTATTACGTGCGGAAGAAACTTCCCCAGATTTATATGGAAGCGTAGATTTAGTCGTAGATAAACTTGAAAGACAAATGAGAAAATATAAAACAAAAATCAATCGTAAAAACCGTCGTTCACAAGGCGTCGATGCCCCACAGCCAACGAATCCAGATTTATGGGCTGATTTAGATCTCGATGACAACGGCGATGAAGAAAATTTAAGTACATCTATTGTACGTACCAAGCGGTTAAGTCTGAAACCTATGGGTGCAGAAGAAGCCGTCCTTCAAATGGATATGCTGGGACATAATTTCTTTATCTTCGAAGATGCTGAAACGAATGGCACAAGCATTGTCTATAAACGAAAAGACGGCAAATATGGATTGATTGAAACAAACTAATTAAAATAAAGGGGGAGCGAGCTTTGTGCTCGCTCTTTTTTTATGAACAAAATAGACCTGAATAATTCATACCTCTGATTTTAGAGGCTATTTTACCAAATTAATTTGCGTTTTGATTAAGTTTT
>NZ_BAAACW010000028.1:810-7272 GCF_039521845.1 Alkalibacterium iburiense | reverse complement strand
TTAAATGTTCTAATTTTATATATGAAAACCATTTATTTATGGTCATTTTTGTATTATACTTATCCATGTGTAGATCCTTTGTATTGGTCTTGGATAAGTCATCCAAGTACTAGTATAAAGGATTTTTTTATGCCATGGAATAGTTAAATTTTTAATGCAACACTAGTGTGTATATATATAAATTTAATTTTGTTCTTGATTATATTAGTATTTAGCAAAAATTTTGGTTTGTTCATTGATAAGGTAATTGTCTATTTCAAACACTCTACCAACATAATCAAATAAATAGTAACAAGTTAAAATAGAATCTGAAAATGTTATGTTAACGCCATCACTAGCATATATACCAATATGTGTAAATCTAACATTTAATGAATAAGTATTTTCGAAGAAAACTAAATCTCCAGGTCTCGCTTCAGATTCACTAGTTGGTGAAGTATATTGATAGTAAACTTCATTAGCAGTTGTCATGGGTCAAAAGTTTAGCGAGGATATTGGTCAGTTGGCAGGTTTTAAAGGGATAGGTGAGAAGGGTTTCAACAGCTGGCATTTTTTTGATGATGGAAGTGCCGTATATTTTAAATATCCATGTTTCCGCTTTATTACCTTATTTAATGGCTGCATATTTATCAGATGCGACCGCCCGTATGCTAGGAACAACGCATCAAGCAGATTAAATTCCGGAGATACCACCTATTAACATGAAGTTGTTGGTGGTGTTAGTTTGTTCTGGTGTTTTATTTGGTCTAGTTACTTTATTGTTTGCCAAGACTACAAAGCTTTTTAAAGAGATCTATCAAGCTAGGGTACAAAATTATAAATTACGTGCCTTCATTGGAACGGCTATTGTTGTATTATTTATAATTGTATTTTCTGATAAAAAATATGAAGGTATCAGTCTTTGGATAACGGATAATGCTTTTAATGGGACTTCTGAGTGGCGAGATCCAGTGTTGAAGTTATTCTTAACTAGCGCCTAGTTAGAAGCAGGTTTACAAGGTGGTGAAGTTCCCTCGCTATTTGAAATTGGTTCTTCTCTTGGAAGCGTAATCGGTCAATCTGTCGGCATATCACCGGCTTTTATTGCAGCACTTGGAATGATTACAGTGTTTAGGTGTACCACCAATAGCCCGTGACTACTTTTTTCTAGGAATAGAGTTACTTGGTATGGCTGACTTACCATACTATATCCTTGTCACACTTCTGAGTTAATTTGTAAAAGGACACAAGGGTATTTATTCTTCTCAACTAATTGTACATCCAAAGCGACTATCTTCACCTGATGTCATAGGAAAGCGATGGCCCGACCTATAATGAGAATGCAACTGTGAGTGTCTTGTTCAGTGAAAGTGTTTAGACCACGCTCACCTAGTGACGATAAGTGTATTACTGTTGACATACTTTTTCAGTAAAATGTAATAAAATTAAAAAGATTGTTGACTAGATTGTCAAATAGTTTGTTACGTAGTTTATTCATGGTAAAATAAGCCAAATAAAACCAATATAGGGGGGCAAAATTATGGAGTGGTACCGTTTAACCAAAGAAGAATTATTCTCAAATTTGGAGTCTGACGAAGATGGCTTAGATGCTATTAGTAGGCAAGAAAGGTTAGCAAAAGAAGGACCTAACGAATTGTCTCAGGGTGAAGAAATTAGTGAGATCCGCAAGTTTTTGAGTCACTTTAATGATTTGTTGGTTTATGCCTTGATTGTTTCTGCTGCTTTAAAAGGATTCATTGGTGATTTCATTGATATGGCCATTATTCTATTTGTTGTTTTGGTAAATGCTTTGATTGGATATATCCAAGAAGCAAAGGCCACTGATTCTCTTAACAGCTTGTCTAATATGATGAGTGCAAATGCGGTCATTTGGACTGGAAATGAAAAGGTAACGGTTGATGCTACCTCTCTTGTTAAAGGAGATATTGTTTTTTTGAAACCCGGTGACATCATTCCTGCTGATCTTCGTTTACTAGATGCTTACAATCTAGTGGTTGAAGAAGCTATTTTAACTGGTGAATCGACCCCCGTTAATAAATCTACCGATATCATTGAAAGTGAGGCTGACCTAGGAGACCGACTTAATATGGTGTTTTCAGGTACCTTGGTTAACGCAGGATCTGCTAAAGCAGTTGTTGTTGAAACGGGAGACCGTACAGAAATCGGTAAGATTAGTGAACACTTGAAGAGTGTGGAGGATAGCGAAACACCTCTTATTACCAAGATGAAGTTGATGAATAAACAAATATTTGCCGTGGTAGCTGGGTTAATTGTCTTTTTAGTGATTTTTAGCTTTTTCTATAGAGATATGACTGGTGATGAACTGCTATCAGCGATGATTGCCTTAGCAGTTTCAGCAATTCCAGAAGGATTACCTGCCGTTCTTTCTATTATATTATCCGTTGGTGTTACTCGAATGGCTAGACAAAATGCCATCATAAAAAAAATGCCAGCTGTTGAAACCCTTGGAAGCATGGAGGTTATCTGTTCAGATAAAACTGGTACGCTGACAAAAAACGAGATGTCTGTGGTGGCTGTCATCACGGCAGATGACCTGTTTGATACAACTGATCCAAATGAACATGATAATCAAATAAATCAAACTAGTTCAAATCAAACATTGACCAAAATGGTCGAGACAGCTTTATATTGTAACGACACGAAAATTACTTATAAAGGTGGGGTGCGCGAAATCATTGGTAACCCAACCGAAGGTGCACTGCTTGATTGGGCTAATCAAATGGTCTTGATTGAAAATGTGAAAGAAATCAGTAAACTCCCTTTTGATTCAGCCTATAAGTATATGGCCACCTTAGTAGATGTTGAGGATAAAAGGTATATCTATTTGAAAGGAGCGCCTGATGTGTTGCTCGATTTAGTGGAAAAAGAAGTATCCCATAATCAAGTGAAAGTATTTGATGAAAGTCCTTGGAATGAGAAGATTGCGACTAATGCAAAGCTTGGACAACGTCTTTTAGCAGCAGCATATAAGGAAGTTTCAAATACTAAAGAGACGCTGACACATGAGGATATCTCGAGTGACATGATCCTAGTTGGACTATTTGGTATCATTGATCCACCTAAAAAAGAAGCAATTGAGGCGGTTAGAGTTAGCCGTCAAGCTGGTATATCAGTGAAAATGATCACGGGTGACCATAAGGATACTGCTACGGCAATTGCTAAAGATATTGGTATTGAAAACTATGCCGATGCTCTAGTGGGTAAAGATATTGAGGCGTTGTCAGACGAAGAGCTAGAAAAAGTTGTCATGTCGACAGATGTCTATGCTAGGACAACTCCTGAACATAAGCTACGATTAGTTGAAGCTATCCAAAGAAATGGTCTAATTGTTGGTATGACTGGTGATGGCGTTAATGATGCGCCCGCGTTGAAGCAAGCTGATATAGGTATTGCAATGGGGATAAAGGGAACAGAAGTAACGAAAGACGCTGCTGATATGGTATTATCGGATGACAATTTTGCAACGATTACTAGTGCTGTTAAAGAGGGACGACGTGTCTACGAAAACCTTAAAAAGACAATCTACTTTTCATTGCCAACAGCATTTGCACAAGGGTTATTAGTAGTGGTTTCCATGTTAGCTGATCGCCCATTACCACTCTCCTCTGTCCAAATACTATGGCTTAATATGGTGACAACTATTACTTTATCCTTTGCCTTGGGCTTTGAGCCATTAGATGAAAAAGGAATGACACGTCCGCCTAGGGATCCTAAAGAAAATATTTTAAGTTCCTATGCGATTTTCAGGACAGTGTACGTTTCACTATTACTTGCTGGTCTAGGATTTTTGGTTAATAGTTTCTTAGGAAGCAAGGGTGCTTCAATTCCGATAATGCAAACAACTCTTATTACAACGCTTGTATTTGGACAAGTATTCTATATGATTAACTGTCGAGAAATCATACGTTTCTCAATCACCAAGACGATTTTATCAAATAAGGTTTTGTGGTATTCATTAGCCATTTTAGCTATATTGCAACTATTAGTGACCTACGCACCATTTATGCACGTTGCATTGGGTACAACAGTGATTACGGGTCAACATATTGGGATTTCTGTTTTAGCAGGTTTAGCTGTCTTCATCATTGTTGAAATAGAAAAAACAATTACGAGAACCTTTTTCAAACCAAAGAATTAGTAGTCTAAAAACGAAATAATTTAACAAAAAGACAAAAAATAAAGAGTCAATCAGATCAAACGAATAAATTAAACAAATCTAATCTAATCTAATTGAATTATGATACCGATATTTGTTATGAAATTGTCTTTATTGATATTAACCCTAGTATATAGAAGGAAGCACAAGAAAAATAAAAGGAGTTTATATAAATGATTGAAGCATTGCATAAGATTTTAAGTAACCGATTTCAGGAGGTTTATGTGGATGGGAAAGAGCATCGCTTTGAAGAGCGAGAAACCATCAGCCTAGCTTTTCACGGGCAGTTTTATCGATTTGAACAATTCAAAGAAGTCATAAAGGAAGATATGACTGATCACTTCATCACGGTTGTTCCGGATACAGAAAAAGATAAAAGTGAGTTGAGTTTAACTCACCATTATAATAGTGCGATTAAAAATGACGGGTTTCAATTAAGAATAAACGAGAACAGAGAAATTGAAGTTGAAACAGGGAGCCTAAGAGGCTTTCGTTATGCGATTGAAGCGCTGACTCTTTTAGTTCAAAAGAAAGATCATGACATTGTATGCCCAATTGCTGAAATCAATCATACCCCGTCTTTTTCAATCAGGGGAGTCATCGAAGGATTCTACGGGGTTCCTTGGACCAATGAGGATCGAGTCGATCTGCTGCGTTTCTTAGGCAAAAACCAGATGAATACTTACATGTATGCTCCTAAAGATGATGAATTGCAGCGCAAGCGTTGGAGAGAAAAGTACCCAGAAGAGAAGCTCGATGAATTTAAGACACTTCTAGCTATAGCTGAAGAAGAGAAGATTGATTTCTATTATATGATTAGTCCAGGAAATGACATTGATTATACAAAACCATCCGAAGTGGAGGTGCTGACAGATAAACTGCAGCAGTTAATCGACTTGGGTGTGCGGCATTTTGGCTTACTGATGGATGATATCGATTACCAATTAAAAGGGAATGCAAAAATTCGATTTGCCAGTGCAGCGAGCGCGCATGGCTTCCTCATTAAGCAAGTAGATGACTTCTTAAAAACAGCCTTAGAAGACTATACATTAGTTGTGTGTCCAACTGAGTACGATAATGCACACGGCTCCGTCTATTTGAAAGAACTAACTGAGAAAGTCTCTCCGAACATTCCGTTTTTCTGGACAGGCCCTTCGACGTTGGCTCGTCGCATTACAACTCAGGATATTGAAAGAATGGCTGATGTTTATAAGCGACCAATGATTATATGGGATAATGTACCAGTCAACGACTTTGAAAAAGATTATGAAAGGATCTTTTTAAGTCCGTATGAAAACCGCTCCAAGCAGTTAGCTGATCCGCGCTTCCAAGTAGAAGGAGTCGTCTCCAACCCAATGGCTCAATGGGAACTATCAAAATTGACGGTTCATAATATGGGGAAATTCTTATGGGATGTCGGATCATTCGATACCTATTTAAGCTGGATAGAAACAGTGAAAGCTCTGGTTGGAGAAGAGTATACAGAGGCTCTCCTCACATTTGCCCAGTTCAATCCTAACAGGCACAGCAGAGAGACCTATACAGCATTTTATTTAAACAAATTGCAGTCACAGGATCATGACTTCGTGGATAAACAATTAGCTCGTTTGAAAGAAGCCGTTGAGGTATTAAAAGAGCTTCCCCATGAAGGTTTCCAAAAGCAAGTGGCCCCGTGGTTTGAACGAGTGGATAAAGATATCGCCCTTTGGAAAAAGATTAAATCAGGGGACCAGTCTAAAATTAAAGAAGAAGTCAAAAAGCTGCAAGACCATCCTTACCGAATAGGGATAGATTTACCAGCTAAGTATATTGAAATGCATCATCTGCTTGAACAGGAATAAAAAAGAGAACAGGCTGCCATTAGCAGCCTGTTCTCTTTTGCTTACTCATCATATGATTGATTAGACGTGCTGTCTTCTTTAGAAGACAGATTGGTCTCAGTGTCTTCGTCAGTCGTTACGACTGTTTTTTCTGTACGTTTTAATGAATCTTGTAATTCTTTTTGAATGGTTGAAAAACTATTCGGTTCAATACGGACTAAGTCCATATTTCTTTCCATAAAGCTTGACCATTCGAATACATGCGACTCAATTTCAAAATTTTGATTGAGTCCGGTTTGGGCGATGGCAGTCATATCACTCAACCGCATGTTGGTCTTCATATTGCTACCGACAGTTTCAGCAATCGAAGTGTACTTGGTCACTGACTGAAAACTTAATGCTTTTTTGATAATCGCTTGAATAATCAGTTGTTGACGATGCCCTCTTGCCACGTCATCATCAATT
>NZ_BAAACW010000028.1:0-757 GCF_039521845.1 Alkalibacterium iburiense | reverse complement strand
GTCTGGAAGCCTTCTTCTAAGTAGATGGATCCGGTCTGATCATTAGAGTCCATTTCTCTAATCGTGACGGGCACATCCATTTCAATACCACCCAGTTCATCAATGATATTTAAGAAAGCAGAGAAATTAAAGGTAGCGTAATAATGAATCGGAACGTCTAACCATTCTTCAATCGTCTGTACCATAGCACTTTCTTCGCCTACAGCATAAGCGGCATTAATGCGATCATGTCTGAGAACCTGTCCATTTTTTATAATGGGGACGTAGGTATCTCTAGGAATAGAAACCATGTTCATTTCATGCGTCAACGGATTCAACGTGGCATAAATGATGGAGTCAGCCCGAGTGGATTCCAATGGCCGGGTAACATCGTTATCGACTCCGAGTATGAGAAAGGAAACAGGTTGCTCAATGGGGTCTACTTTTTCAACCGGCTCTGGACGGTCGATTTCTACAAACGATGCGTCAATTTCATTCTCAACAGTGGCTAAGAGATGGGCAATGTAAATGGCTCCTGCTAAAATAATCGCAAATAGCGGGACTAAAAAGAGTAGTAGAATACGTTGTTTTTTCTTTTTTTTCTTTGATTTATTTTGTAATCTTGAATGGTATTGGTTATCAGGCACGTGGAGTGACTCCTTTAATCGACTTTTTTAAATCTGTTCATACTGAGTTCTATTATCATCTCAATTGAATAACATGTCAATAGTCTCAAAGAAATACTCGTTAAAAAAGACGAATCGTCATTCCTTGTTCA
>NZ_BAAACW010000027.1:33670-41268 GCF_039521845.1 Alkalibacterium iburiense | reverse complement strand
CTTTTTTTGACCCCACGCTGGAAGCTTTCCGGAACCCCCGGCATAGCCGAGGGTTTTCAAAGACCATAAAAAGACAGTCTATCCCCGTGACGAATAGACTGTTAGTGAGTTTCTTTTATTTTTATCTAGCATAAAAAAAGGAACACCTACTCATGGCTATAGGAGGAATATGGCCGACTGGTTCTTTTCGGCTGGTTCATATTTATTTGTTTTAAGTTATCTATTACTGGGATCCACATGGCCTTTCCTCCTTCCTTTTTTATTAAAAATCTCTCATCGAAATAACTATACACTGAAACGCATTCCAATACAATACAAAATGTATAAAAATTTTATTTAATCTATTTTATGCAGGAAAACAAAAAAAGACCTGTTCAGGTCTTCGTTCGTTTTAATCGATACGATTATATATCTCTATGATTTCCATCGCTAAGTCACGATAAGTCATGGCGCTCATTAACTGATCCTGAGCATGAACCATTAAGAGATTCAAATCCATTTCATTTCCTTCAGCTTCTTTGGATAATAGTTCCGTTTGGACTCGGTGCCCCTCATTGATGGCCTCTTGAGAGTGTTCTAGCTTGTCTTCTGCTAAAGAAAAGTCTCCCTTTTTAGCCGCCTGGATGGCTTCCATCGCACTGCTTTTAGCATCTCCACCATGCATAATGAGCTGCATGATAATTTCCATTGATTGACTGTTGTTCTCAGACATATGGCCCCCCTATCTTTATAAGGACTGTACCTTTCTCGCTTACACTAAGTCGTCGACAATCTTTCCTGTATTCATCATCGCATAATCCGTTTGATCTATGACATAGATGACCGGTTGATTGTTTTCTAAACTTTTTTCAAATGAGGGTTTTAAATACCTGACTTGAGGACTAAGCAAGAGATAATCAACGGGTATGGTATTCAGCTTTCTTTCAGCCTCTGAAGCTGAAACAGCTGATATCTTCATATCTAACCCTCTCATCTTTACTGTTTCCTGCATTTTGGAGACAAGAAAACTCGAACTCATCCCTGCTGTGCAGATGAGTAACACGTTTTTTGAAGTCATTTCTTTAACCCCTCATTCACACTCATTCTATTACTTTTCATCTTACACTTCTCATGTTTTTCTGTCCAATAAAATGGCATGTGTTCTTCAGTCCCTTTGGCGTATTTCGTCTAATACCACATGCACGTTTCGCGAGAGAGTTTGCCACTCATTGACTTTAGCCCGACTGGCAGCTGAATCCGGGTCTTTCATCACTTCCGCAAAAGCTATCGCTTCATCTTCCAGCGGATTGTTTGCAACGGGTTCCAGAGGCAGTGTTTGGACGTCTCTCGTTCGGGCATCCACTAAATTCGCTTGGGAAACTCCTGTGATGGCATCCAAGACGAGTGTCGCATCCGAACTGTAGACTTCTGAATGATTTAATGAGGTATTGATTTTCCCATAATGAAGGGTGACGTCAAAGGATGGGTATCGTAAAACGGCGGTTCCCTTCCCGTCAACACCCGTTTCTATTCTTTGAGAAAAAGCCTGAACAGAATCCGGTATACCAAACCACTTAACTGCTGCATAGACCACATAAATTCCTAAATCATTGGCTGCTCCTCCCGCAAAAGTCGGTGAAAAGATAGCAGGTTCTTCTCCTGCAAGCACATTATCGTAACGAGAGGAATATTTACTATAAGTGAGTGTCGCGCCATAGACTTTGGGAAAGTCCTGAATCACTTCTGTGACCTTTATAAAGTTGGGTTCAAATAGATGTCTGGCCGCTTCGACTACCACACATTCTTCTTTCTGAGCTTTCTCAATCAAATCATCCCATTCATCTAAACTAGTCACCATGGGCTTTTCAATAATGAGATGCTTTTTATAAGATAAAGCATCCATGGCTTGTTCAAAATGTAAGCTGTTTGGAGAAGCCACATAGATCACGTCGATGTCCGGATCCTCTATAAAGCCTGACCAGTCAGCATAGGCTTTGTTAGCTTCGTATCGTTCTTTAAAGTCCTCCGCTTTTTCGATGCTTCTTGAATACACCGCTTCTAATGAATAATGCTTGGAATGTAAAGCAGCTTCTATAAATTGAGTCGTAATCTGACTTGTTCCAATCGTTCCTAACCGTAAAGTGTCCATTGCTTTCTCCTTTTTAATTCAATGTAATGACGCCAATTTCTGGGCGATTGTTTATTCTTAAAGGAAAAGAGGAATTCCCTAACCCTCTGGATACAATCATGCGTTTTGATCGGTCTTCTGAATAAGTAAAAATGCCATAATCATACTTCGGTAAAAAGCCTTGTCCCGGAGAATAGAGTCCGCCTAAAAATGGAATACGGCCTTGACCCGCATGGGTATGGCCCGATAAGACCAAAGCAGGTGCTTTCGTTTTGTCATCCATATACCTTTCAAAATGTTCCGGGCGATGAGCCATAAGAATTTTCGGTAGCTCTTCCATTTCTTCCGTCAATTCAATTGAAGACAAAAGAGGTTTAGGCAAATTAAACTGGTTCTGTCTTTCTGCCAAGCCCATGAGTACCAGTCCGGGTTCGTCCTCGTGGTAAAGTATAACGGCGTCATCTAATAATAAATGGGCCTTTGCGGTTTTTATAATAAACATAAAATCATCAAAGGAGCCACTAGCAATGTCATGATTACCGGTTGCCACATAGGTCGGTGCTATCTTCGCGCATTCTTCTACAAAATGTCTTAACGGGGTCCCTACAAAATCTTCCAAGCCTGCTTGAACCAGGTCTCCTGTTATTAAAATATAATCGGGATGCAAGTCTTCTGTTTTATTCAAGATGGTTTCCACAAAACTTTTATTGATTCTCGGTTTCAAGTGCAGATCAGAGAGATGAACCACCTTTTTACCTTTCATATTTTCTTTTAATTTAGGAATCGTTAGCGTGTAAGCCGTTGTTTCGATTAAATAATTCTGTATGTATAAATAAATAAGCAGTGCTAATATCAGTCCTACAACAATCCATACCATAGCTTTTCCTCCACATCTAAAATATAGCCTTATTGTATCATATAAGCGTATTATAAGCGTTAGAAAATTTAGTATGTTACTATGTATCTAAATAAAACACTTTCATTTTTGGAGGGATGCTTCATGGAGAATCAACCTACTTTGCATCAAGACCAACAAAACCAAGCGGATCAAGCGGTGAAAGCGGAAGGTCTGAAAGAAACCAATCCATTTATTAAGCGGGATGAAGTGATTGACGACCGAGAGCTTTCAGAAGAGGAAAAAGCCCAGAGAAGTAAGCCCGAAGATTTTGAAAAGTTTAACTTCGATCAATTGGATGAAGAACACTCATAAGGAGAGGATACTATGTCAGGTACAGGCGGTTTTAATCACGGAAGCGGCAATCATGCAGGGGGACATCCCGTTCCTCCATTTGTAGTCGATCCTAAAGATGGAGAGAATAATACGGATAACGAATTTGTCCACACACCAGAAACGGATGAAGTCAACCCGAATCATCAGAATGAAGAGGATAAGGAAAGAGAACGTTCCGATGAAGACTTTGTTTCCTTCGATGTAGACAAAGTGGATGATTTAGAAAAATCAAAGGAACAATCGGACGAGGATGACACGAAAGACTAACCTCACCCATAGAATTAAAATAAGCGACGGAGCACTGATTAGTGGCTCGGTCGCTTTTAGCGTGGAGTGATGGGTTTATAATATCTTAAATTTTCAAATGGAATAGAGCGTAATACTTTTCTTTCAGATACGTCTTCTTGCATCAAATAGATAATATCCGTGTTCATTTCAAATAAATCGTCCCAGCCCATATGATAGCGTCTAAGAATCATATCTAGTGGCACATCTAATTCTCCGTCTGCATTTTCAATTAGTTCATTGTCACGAATTAATAATTCTTTGGATTCCGTCGCTGTTTCAATCACATAGACAAAACGTTTTTTTGTATGTGTCATATTACTCTCTCCCTATTCACTTCACAGCTAAAAATAACACGTTGTATGTTGCACTTCTTAGCTTGATTATACAAGAGATATAGGGCTTTGTCTGTGTCTAAAATGAGACGTTTTAGTGCAGATATTGATTCTATTTTATCGCTTTTTTTAGGTTAATTTATCCATAAATAGTGTGTCATGTTTTTTTGTCATTTATTGAAACAAACCGAAAGTTTCGGCTAAATCAACAGCAAATAAGACACCTGTGTTCTTATTTTTCATTTCTAATTCTTCAGAAAGGGTATTGATTATGTCATGCGTCTTTTCTGATGGCACTATGGTCATCAGCACATCTTTTTCAGGTTCAATATCCATATTAAAGACATGTCTGACCTCATACGAGGCTGCTCCACGCCCATGAATAACAGTGCCTCCTAATCCTCCAAAGCGTTCAACGATATCCAAGACTTCTTCACCTTCACCAATATCCTTAATAGTCACAATCAATTGATGACTGTCTTCATCTAGGTGAGGCTGTTGTTTATTTTCCACTACCTTGTCAAAATCAATTGTATTTTTTGAAATGCCTGAAGTTCTATTTAAGGGAATACGAAGTGCTACTCCAGATTTTTTCTTTTCAAATTCACTTTTTTCCGTGATATAAGTAAAAGCTTGTTTTGCCATGGTTGACGGTGCTACTAAGATAACTATTTCTCTTCTAGCACTATCAATCCCAAGTGTTCTTAATAAACTGCTGCGTACTTTTCCTTCACCTAAAATAATCGTCCCTCCGTGAAGTCCTTTTTCAGCAGCAAGTCTTAACACTTCTTTACTCTTTCTTTTTTTTTCATTGTAGTTAACAATAAACATCAGCATATCCATATTAATCTGACCATTTAATTGTACCATTTCATCCCACCTATTCTTAGCATTGATTTCTTGTATGGTTTGACTATTCTAATCTGTCTGACCTGCAGCCTCAGCTTTTTTCTTCTGTAATTCATAGACAAATCCAAGTAATTGTAGTGTGACTATCGGCATCATGGCTACTAAAGCTATCATACCAAATCCTTCTAACATAATTTCAGCATGAGGAACAGCTTCCGTCGCTCCTTGTACAAAAGCTAGAATGAAGGTAGCTGTTAATGGTCCTGTGGCTACCCCACCTGCATCGAAGGCCATTCCTACGAATATTGTGGGTACAATATAAGACAAGCCAATAGCGATAATATAACCAGGCAATATTATATGCCATAGTTCTAAACTTGGAATAACGATTCTTATGATTGATAAACCAACAGCTGCTCCTACTCCAATACAAAGGGAAAGCAAGACTGGTCCTCTCTTAATCGATCCGCTTGTGACATCTTCAATCTGATGAGTCAAAACACTGACCGCTGGTTCTGCAATAATTGTTACAACACCCAAAACGATTCCTACTAAGGTCAGAATGACATAGCGTCCTTCTGCTGCGATAGAATAACCAATTAAACTCCCGATATCCATAAATCCAGCATTAACACCGGTTAAGAATAATACTAGACCGACGTATACATAAATCATGCCTATCCAAATACGTCTATTATTTTTAAAGCTCTTTTTCATAAGAATATTCTGATAGAAGAAGAACATCGCAAGAATCGGAAAGACTGTAATAGCGACTTCTAACAATTGTGTCGTTAGATTATTTAAAAAACTCACTATAAAACTATCGCCCGAACCTATGGATATCTCCAAGGTTCCAGTTAAATCGCCTGTAGGGAATAGAATGTTATAAACCATTACCCCTAGAATGGCTCCACTTGAAGCCAAAGCCACCATTCCAAAACTATCAGCTTCTGAGCTTTTTGAGTTCTTTTTCATAGATGCCACACCTACTGATAAGGCAAGCATAAATGGCACTGTAATCGCACCAGTAGTTGCTCCAGATGCATCAAAAGCGATAGAAACAAATTCAGTTGCAGTAAATAAAGACAATAGGAAAATAAATCCATATAGAATCGATAGCAAGGGAACGATTTTCCAGTTGTAAACGATACGAACTAACCCTATCACGAGTAATATAGCTAAGCCGATGGATACGACTGAAACGATAGCCGTTGCTGAAACTACTCCACCAGAAACTATCCCGATTTGTGCACCAAGTACTGTTAAGCTAGGCTCTGCTACGGAAATAAAGAAGCCCATGACTAATCCGGCAGCTATTAGCATCCATAGTTTATTCGATCGAGCAACCCCCTTCCCCATCAACTCTCCTATAGGATTTATGGCTAGGTCTACCCCCGTCAGGAATATAGTTAAGCCTATAATAACCAGAAGAAGGCCTATTACAAATGCAATTAAAGCTTCTGTTGATAAATCAATAACAAAAAAATGAATCAAAAAAACAATCACTAATGTAGGAATTGTTGAACTTAAGACTTCCCTAAATTTTTCGTTTAATAATCCCAAATTGTTTCCTCCTTCTATTTATGATGTTGAATGTGATTTGTCTATGCCTCTTACTTCAGATAAAGCAAATGAAAAGAGTATGCCTGTATTCTCTTTTTCTAATTGAAGCTCCTTAGTAAGACCTTCAATTATTCTATCTGTTGTTTCATCAGATGAGATAATTAATAATATATCTTTCTCGGGTTCTATTTCTAAATCAAAAAAGCTTAGTATATTTTCTTTGTGAATCGCTGCTCCACGTCCACGTAGAATTGTTCCTCCCGTAGCTCCATATTTTTCAGCAATTTCCATTGCTTTCTCGCCTTCACCAATCTTTTGAACGAGTATTATACTATTAAACATAATTTACCTCCTCTTCAACTTCAAACTAATTAATTAACTATCTAATAAAAACCTAGCACTTTTTAGTATACCTGACTGCAGCAACTTAATCTAGGTTCCTAAATTGAGCTCCAGTTACTAGCTTATCATAATATGAATGAAGAATGTTTGAATTTAAATTAAATATTGAGTTTCACCGAAATATATTTATGACAGTAATTCAGATTACACTTATGTATTAATTCAAGAATCGTTTCATTTTGAGTTGTAAAAGTGAAAAAGCTTCTACCCAAAATGAGCAGAAGCTTTTAATGGTTCTTCTAAATTATAGTTCTGGAGTATTATCTCCTGGTTCACTTGGTTTCGCACTTTCTTCTTGAATCTTACGGTCCGCACGCTCTAATTGCTTGCTGGCAAAATCGCGTCCGCCTAATCCGAAGGCTAAGGCAAACCCTAATGCTAGACCACCAATAATAAACATAAAGGCGTTATTAACAATCGTTGTCGCAAAGTTTAACTGGTCTAAGGCCATGAATACACCAAAAGCAATCAAGGTATATTTTACGATAAGAGCAGCCATTTTGCTTCCTGTCGCTTTTCTAATCATACTGCTTAAAGCTTGTCCTCCGAAGAAGGCTAAGCCAATGATGATAACGGCGAACAGGACGTTTGGCAAGTAAGCAATGATTGCAGCTACGATACCATTTAGCATCTCCAAGTTCAAAGCATTGAGTGCTTCAACTAAGAAGAATAATCCAATTAAGAAGGCAACAATTTGACCTGTAATTTTAGCCAAATCTATATCCATATTGCTTGAAGATTTCAAGTAAGATGAATATTTGTTAAAGCCTGTTCCTCTTAATAGATCAGTTAACATTTCTCCTACAAATTTAGCTAATACTACCCC
>NZ_BAAACW010000027.1:0-33610 GCF_039521845.1 Alkalibacterium iburiense | reverse complement strand
ATCACTTACTGGTTGAGCAATGGTTTGAATATCTAATACATCCAATGCAGCTAAAACGACTGGAATGATGATTAAGAAGTATACAATGTTAGCTAATACATTCGCAATCGTTGATTTGTTCTCCTGGACAGCTGATGTATCGGCTGATCCTGTCAGTTTATTGAGGAATCTGTCTAAATTAGCAGCTACTGCAAGGTTATACACCAAGTTCTTGACGAATTTAGCGGCGTAGAAACCGAGTACTAATATAACTAGTGCCCCAATGATATTAGGTAGATAAGCTAAAGCCGTATCCATCATATTCTGAATCGGTTGTCCAATCGTGTCTAAACCGAATGTGGCAAAGATACCTGGTAAAAAGAGTACCCATACAAGGAAGTAGCCCACTTTACCTAAAGCATCAACCATTGAGTTTCCTTGTTCCTCTGTATTAGCTGCACCCCAATTCTGTAAGCGACTGGCCAATCCCGTTGCTTCCAACCCTTTAACGATAGCTTTCTTAACCAATGTCGCTACAAGCCAAGCTACTAGAATAAGAACTATTCCCATAATTAAATTTGGCAGAAAGTCGACAAAGCTGTTAAAGCCTCGTTGTAACGAATCTCCGAACTCGTTCATTTTATCAAACTCCTTTTCCTTTATTTTATTAACAACTTTAGTATAGCTAAGAAGAAATAAAAGGACAAATATAATGCATTATAGAAGGTATAAATATGTAAAACCTCCCCATTTGATAAAAATGAGGAGGTTTACTGTTAAGAATTGAGATACATATAGGTTTCTGGTTTTGAGTCGTAATAAAATACGCCTACCCCGCCTAAGCCTAAATGGGCTGAAAGTAAGGCTCCCACTTCAAAAATCTGAACGGTTGCTTCAAAAAGAGCGTCTTTAATTAGATTTTCTAATTTCTGTGCATTTTCCAAATCATTCACGTGGCTAATTCCGATAAGCTGGTCAGTAAAATCACCGACACCCTTTTGAACATCTTGGACAATCCGTTTATAAATTCTGTCTTTCCCACGGACGAGTCTCTTTAAGTATATCCCTGTGTCGTTAATCGATAGATAAGGCTTGATACTCAGCGCATCACCGGTAGCACCCGCTACTTTAGGTAAACGACCGCTTTTAACCAGCCACTTTAGATTGTCTAGCGTAAAGTGATAATGAATATGTTTCGTGCTTTCTTGGGTTATGGACACAATCGTCTCATAATCCATTCCCTGTTTCGCCATCTCCAAAGCTTGTAAGGTCAGAAGTGCGCCTCCGCCCGCTCCCCCTTCTGAATCAATGACCGTAATCTTCATATCAGGATAGTTCAATAAATATTCATTGACTATCGCTTCAGCCACATTCACCGTTCCAGAGACCTTACTGGTTAAGGCAATGTAAATGATATCTTCTCCTTTAGCACGTGAGTTATCCAAGACTTTAAGAACCGTTTCAGGAGACACCTGTGATGTCTTGGGTACATTGCCTTTCTTCATTAATCATGGACTTCCTCTAATTGAATTTCTTCTTGGTCCAAATAACTTTTATCCTTTAATATAATACTTAAGGGCAAGAAACCATAATCATATGTCTCTCTCATAAAGTCGTTCTGGTCAATACCGGAATCTATTAGTATGCGTATCATTCGCTACTCGCCTGTTCTGATTTTACAATAAGTCAGCTACTTCTTTTACTGTCAAGTTATCATCATAGTATCTATTCCAAACAGCTGTTAAATGTTCAGCTGAATAACTCCCAAAAATAGCCACTTGCCTGTCTTTCCATTCTTTCAGTATGCTTTCTTTTTTAGTTCTTTCGTCTGATGCTTCAGAAGTGACTGGTGTCATTGACTCTTGCCATACCGCTTTTATTTCATCTGGAATAATGAAAAGGTACGTATCCGCTTCTTTTGAAACAAAGAAAAAGCCTTTTTCAATCAATGGAACAAAAGCTTGAATAGCGCCCAACTTCTCTAAACGGTAAACTTGACTGTCTGTATCTGGCAAATGTGAAAAAACGTCTTCTAAAATCTCTGCATAAATCGTTGACGCTTGGTCTATAACGCTTTCTTGCACCGCAGCTATGATTTTATCTTTTTTCCAGCTTTTCTTAGTTTCTGCATGGAGTTCTTTTGCCAACTCGTTGAGCTGATCTTTAGTATAGCTCTTCAATAAACTTCCTAAATCTGTCTCTAAGTCTTTTGTTTTAACTAACTGTACCTCTATCTGTATATCTGACATGCTTATTTCTCCTCAACTTCTATTCCTTGTGCCTTTATTTAAGCAATAATCCATTCGTGATCAATGATTTCAATTTCATAAAAATCTTCAATATCTCTTAATGCCGCTTCAATTTTCTTCTGACAAAGCTGTCGATTACTTCCAACAACGCCTAGTCCAATGACTGCTTTATTATGCATGTCCCACTCATCCACCTCGGCCGTTGTTAAATGGTGCTTATTTTGTGTCCGATGAAGGATACTTTTGACTGTACTTCTTTTGTCCTTTAAAGAATAAGAATCAAATATCAATATTGATAGTTTAATACCCATTAAAATCATGGTGAGTCCCCTCTCGAACAGCAGGTATGCCGCTTTCGTATAATCCTTACTTACTAAATCCTAGCATTCTTTTAATCAATTCGCAATAAACACTAAGAGATTCTTCACTTTCAACAGTTTATTGTAATCTTCTCATTTCCCTCTTCTCTTCATTGCTTTTTAAGCTTAAATTCGCTATCTTAGTACTATTGAAAAGAAACCTATAGTCATTAATTAAATGGTATTAAAGGAGTTTGTTATGAAGTCGATTCGTCAGTTTGATTGGTCTAAAATTTCTTATGTGGCTAAAGGCACCCTTGTCGGTGTGCTAGCCGGATTAATTATCAGCCTCTTCCGTGTAGGCATTGAACTCACTTTGACCTTCGTCAGAGACGTTTATCGTTTTTTAAACGATGAGCCTATTTGGATAATCGGGTGGATAGTCGTCATGTTAATCACGGCTCTTATTGTTGCTTTACTCATAAGAGACGAGCCGGATATTAAAGGGTCAGGTATTCAGGATGTTGAAGGCCAGTTGCACGGCATGATTCAGTTAAAATGATTTTCCGTTCTCTGGAGAAAATTTATAGGTGGAATACTGTCCATCGGCTCTGGACTAGCCTTAGGTCGAGAAGGGCCATCTATACAATTAGGTGGAGCCATAGGACAAGGGGTCAGTCATTTCCTTAAAGGAAACGACTCTGAAAAGAATGTGTTGATATCAGCCGGTTCCAGTGCCGGTTTAGCTGCGGCTTTCAATGCCCCTGTGTCAGGCATCATGTTTATATTGGAAGAAGTGCATCATAAATTTACTGGTGTACTCTTGTTAACTGCTTTCTCAGCTTCCATTACAGCTAATTTCGTTGCCTACCAGATTTTCGGTGTGCAACCTGCCTTAGATTTGGGCGCCCTAGTCAAGTTTCCCTTAGAACATTACTTACACTTAGTGTTGATGGGAGGGTTTCTGGCAGTGGCTGGGTGGGCCTATCAGGAAGTGTTGTTTTATGTCCCAAAATTGTACCGGAAACTGCCTATACCTAATTACTTGCATGGAACCATTCCTTTTTTACTTGTTATTCCAGTCGGTCTGTTTTTCCCTCTGATGCTGGGAGGCGGAACAGGGATTGTCACACTTATTAGTGGCGCACGTTACTCCACTCTCTTCCTATTAGGTATTTTCCTTTTCCGCTTTATTTTTTCTCATATATCGTATGGATCTGGTTTGCCGGGTGGTATTTTCATACCTGTATTGAGTTTAGGGGCCATTTTAGGCGCCATTTATGGGAATGGGGCTTTGCACTTAATGGGTGTTGAAGATGCTTTAATTAGAAGCTTTGTCATTTATGCGATGGGTGGGTATTTAACAGCTGTCACCAAAGCTCCTTTAACAGCCGTTATGCTAATTACTGAAATGACCGGTACCATTACGCAACTCATGCCTTTGGCCATTGTCTGTTTAAGTTCGTATATCATTGCTGACTTTATTGGAGTAGATCCGGTGTATGAAACGTTATTGAACAATAAAGTGAATTTTGTTCCTAAAGTTTTTCAAGGTGAAATTAAAGAATTCTCTGTATTAATAGAAACAAACAGCCATTTAGACGGCATGATGATTCGTCACACTCGCTTACCTTATGGAGCAAAAGTCTCTAAAGTCAAACGCCACAGCAACGAGTTTGTGCCACATAAAGATAGTATTTTAATGGCTGGAGATGAGCTGACGATTACTACAGATAGTGGCTTTGTTTCAGAAGTTAAAAAACATCTTGATGGGTTAAATAAATAATCAGATACCGCCTTTTTGTAAAATAGGCGACATGAGGAGAAATATTATGTATCGTTTAAAGTTAATTGATTGGTCAAAAATCAATTATGTGATGAAAGGCATACTTGTAGGAGCAGTAGCCGGGATAGTGGTTAGTGCCTTTAGAATGGCTATCTATTCCATTTTGAACAGTATGCCGCTGGTGTACGACTGGTTGAGAGACACCCCCTTGGGCATTATTGCCTGGACTCTTTTTCTCCTGTTCATCGCTTTTATCGTTATCCTTTTAGTTCGCGACGAACCACATATTGAAGGCAATGGAGTCGCAGAATTAAAAGGACAATTAATCGGCACTTTAAAATTAAACTGGTTTTCTGTGTTATGGCGGAAGTTTGTGGCCAGTACCCTGGTATTAGGTTTAGGGATTCCTGTCGGACGAGAAGGGCCGTCTATCCAAATCGGTGGAATGGTCGGTCAAGGGCTGAACCGTTTATTAAAAGGAAACAAAACGCAGGAGAACATCTTTATATCAAGTGGAGCCGCAGCTGGTTTGTCAGCTGCTTTTAATGCGCCTTTATCCGGTTTTGTCATTATACTGGAAGAAGTGCACCACCGCTTTTCAGGTATTCTTATTCTATCCGTTTTTTCAGCCTCTATTACGGCTTCTTTCTTTGCTTTTTACTTATTTGGCTCGCAACCCGCTCTGGATTTCGGAGTGGTCTCTGCTTTTCCGCTCAGGTATTTCCTTTACTTAGCCGGGTTAGGTATACTCTTAGCATGTGGAGGCTGGGTGTTCCAGAAAACCTTATTTAAAGTGGTGCCCAAAGTTTTTGCCTGGCTGCCGATTCCGAGATACTTACATGGTTTCATTCCCTTTCTCCTTTTAATCCCTACCGGATTATTCTGGACAGATATGTTAGGTGGAGGAACCAGCGTGATCATGTCTATCGCTTCGACGCCTACACCAACGACAGTACTGCTGGCTATTCTGATTTTCCGATTCTTACTTTTTAATATCGGTTACGGATCAGGTATTCCTGCGGGCATTTTAGTGCCCAGTCTGGCTTTTGGTGCTATATTAGGAGGCATTTACGGCAATGCAGTCATTCAGCTGACGGGGTTGGAAGAGCCTTTCGTTCGAAACTTTGTCATTTATGCCATGGGAGGCTTCTTTACTGCCACGACTAAAGCTCCTTTGACGGGTATCGTGTTGATCACGGAACTCACGGGGTCTATTACCCAGATGATGCCTATCTCTATCGTGTGTCTGACAGCCTATGTCGTAGCCGATATGATCGGCCTGGAGCCAAGCGATGAAGTGACCTTATATAATAAAACACGTCGCCTTCCCACCGTGTTCCAAGGAAAATTGACTCATATCGATGTCTTTGTTGAACCGAACAGCTACTTAGACGGTCGATTAATGAATCAAGTGCAACTGCCTTATAACGCTAAAGTGGTGCGCATTAGACGCCATGACAATGAATTCATGCCGCACCGAGATACTGTCCTCCTTCCAGGAGATGAACTCCAAATTGCCAGTGACAATGGATTCGTCAATGAAGTGAAGAAATATATAGCAAAAGTGAATGACCATATTTATATTTAACGAAACTATTAAATTTTTGCAAACCCGCGTCAAGGAGTTATGCTTCTCTTGTGAATGTGCTAAAATAAGAGAAGCATTTTTTTATAAAGAAGGAGAAACGTATGAACTATATTTGGACTATTATTAAAGGCATGTTTTTAGGTATCGCAAACGTCATACCTGGTGTTTCTGGTGGAACAATGGCCGTTTCATTTGGTATCTATGATGACTTGATTCACGCTATCACACACCTTAGGAAAGAATGGAAATCGAGTTTGAAAGTATTAGTACCTATTGGTTTGAGTGCCGTATTTGGTATTATCGCTTTTTCTTTCCTGATTGAATGGTTACTCGATCACTACACCTTGTACACAGCTTTTGCTTTTGTCGGACTTATTCTAGGCGGTCTGCCTCTTTTAATCAGTTCCTTCAGAGACAGTTTAAAAGCAGAACAGAAAAAGGTTAATGTCTTGCATCTGTTCCTTTTTATTGCTTTCTTCATCATCGTTGCTTGGATGGGTATAGCAGAAGTGTCTGGCAGTGGCAATCAATCCGTTGAATTAAGCTTCGGTCTTGTTGTGGCCTTGTTTTTCGTCGGACTTGTATCCGCCGCGGCTATGGTTATTCCAGGGATAAGCGGGTCCCTTTTAATGCTTATTCTAGGCTTTTACTATACGGTCATCAATACCATCAACCAGTTCACAGCAGCCTTAACGTCATTAGATTTCAATGCCCTTGTTCCCGCTACTCTTTTATTGGCTGGATTTGGCATAGGCATGATAGTTGGTGTGATTATTATTAGTAAGATTATTGATTATTTATTTAAAAATCAGCCTGGCTACACCTATGCGGCAATATTGGGACTGGTCTTTGCTTCTCCTGTAGCTGTTATAGCAAACACTCAAGCTTTAGCTGATTTAAATCAGGGTAACACGGTTCTGATGCTGCTTATTGCTTTAGTTTTACTAGCGGTGTGTTTCTACTTTGCTTATGCTATCGGATTAAAAGAAAATACAACGGCAGAAATTCCTGAAGAATCGAAACATTCTTTATAAAAGGGTGAAATAAACCTTTTGTATAGTGTGGTACTAATATGTTGGACATGAGAGACAGACCTCAGACGGTCTGTCTCTTTTTTAACTTCAGTAAAGACCACCCATATATTTGTGCAGTAAAAAATGAGTTTCACCCTCATTGAATCGTGTTTTATATTCTGGTATGAGGATGAAGCTGACTTTCCCTATCATACCGACATTTTAAAAAAACTCGTATAATAAGGATAGGGCGTCTCCCTATCATTCCACCTTTTTTAAAACCTTCATATGATGCGGATAGTCCTTTTCCCCTTCATTCTAAAGCTATAGTTACACTCATATGATGTGGTGTGCTACTCTCTCGGTTGATTTGGGTAAAATACGCTCGCTTTATCTGAAATATCGTACAAATGGATAGTAAGTATCGTTGTAAAATTTCTTTCTTAGATAAAAAAGTCCCCTTAAAGTGAGATGTCAGGTCCAACTTTAAGAGGAATCTTATCACATTTTTTTATGAATTATCTGCCTTTATTATGGGCTAGAACCTTCCACTACCGTTACCGCACGGCCAATGACATGGGCATTCATTTCAAAGTTGACGACATTCGGAGTCGTATCTTCGCCTACTTCCAATTTTTCTGTATTAAGTGCCGACACGACCATAAAGTAGCGATGGGTTTCTCCTGCTGGTGGAGCCGCGCCCACATAGCCTTTAAAACCGGCATCATTGGGCATATTGAGTGCTCCTTTAGGCACTCTGTCTCCCTCTTCATTTCCTGCATCTGCTTCTATTCCACCTAAATCACCTGGGATATTAATCATCGTCCAATGCCAATAGCCTCCGAGAGTCGGTGCATCAGGATCGTAAACTTGAACGACAAAACTACGGGTTCCTGAAGGAACGTTATCAAACGCTAAAGCTGGTGACTGGTCTTTACCTCCTTCGACGCCCATTTTTCCTGAATAATGAACTGGTTTGAATGTCTGATCCGGTGTCACGTCTGTCGCTTGTACATCAAATGAGGTCACTTCTGGTAAACGCACTAACGGGTCTCTTGTCATCTTTTTCTTCCTCCTTAGGCTTTTATACTCTCACCACTTAACTCTCTATTTCTGACAGTTTTTTCTTATATATCTTTTCTGTTTGATCATCAAAGACTGAAAATACGACCTTCTCTATTTCATCGGAATCTTTTGTTAGTTGAACAACTGTATCCACGGCAATCTCAGCTGCTTCTTCAATAGGGTACCGATACGCTCCTGTACTAATGGATGGAAAAGCTATCGACTTGATGTGATGTTCGCGAGCTAACTTTATACTGTTTTCATAGCAGGCTTTTAATAACTCAGCCTCTCCTCTTGTGCCGTCATTATAAACCGGTCCAACCGTATGAATGACATAATCAGCAGGCAAATTGAAGCCTTCTGTTAACTTCGCTTCACCTGTTTCAGCACCGTTGAGTTTTTGACAGGCTTCTTTTAATTCCGGTCCAGCAGCGCGATGAATCGCTCCATCCACTCCCCCTCCACCTAATAAACTCTTATTGGCTGCATTGACAATGGCATCCACTTCTAACGTCGTGATGTCTCCTTTGACTACTTCCCACTTCATAAAAAGGCCTCCTTCATGATGACTCTTAAGGTCAGTGTACCGACTCCCTTATTTTTGAGCAAATAAAAAGCCCGGTTTTCACCGGACTTCCTTGTGTTAGATCGTTTCTGTTGTATCTACTTTTGTTCCCAGTATATAAACGGCTGCTACAACGGCTAAGAAAGCGAGTGGCAGAACAATCCAGATGGAAAGATTGAAAGCAGACGGAATGTATCCAAATACAATGGAAATCACTCCAATAGTCAGAGCATAAGGCAGCTGTGTGGTCACATGGTCCAACAGATTGGAACCTGCTCCCATGGATGACAGAATCGTTGTATCGGAAATCGGTGAGGAATGGTCTCCGAAAATCGCACCTGTTAAAACGGCCCCCACTGACATGACAATGAATTCCGGATTATCAGGCTGCATAGCTGTCGCTAATGGAATGGCCAGAGGCATAAGAATCCCCATCGTTCCGTAAGATGTCCCTGTTGAAAAAGAAATAATCGCTCCGAATACAAAGATAAGAGTAGGTAATAAAAATGGCGGCATAGTGTCTCCCAATAAAGAGACCAAGTAATCTGCTGTTCCCAGGTCATTCATGATACCGGATAGTGACCAGGCTAAGAGTAAAATTACTCCTGTAATGATAAGTGTTTTCATACCCGATACCCATATGTCTATGCCTTTCCCAAAGGTAAAGTGTCCTTGTATAACTCCCATAATTAAAGCAATGATGCTAGAAATTAAAGCGGCTTGAAATAAAACAACCGATGCATCTGAGAGTCCAAAGGTTTCTCTTATAGCCGCAAAAGAGAACGGACTGGTTTGAATCAATTGAATCAAGGCTGTATTATCCGAAGCCAAAATAACTTGACGTCCATTCGTATAAAAACCGATGAAACTAAATACGATTAAAGCTCCGATGGGAACAAGGGCATTCCATACAGATAACTTCCCTTTTGCTGTAACTTCTGTTTCTTCGTCTTCTCCTTCAAGTGAAGAGCCCTCCGCAATCAACTGACCGGTGTCGCGTGCTCGCTCTTGCGCTTTTTTCATTGACCCGAATTCTCTCAAGGTAATCGAAGTCAATACAACGAAAAAGAGCATTAAAATGTTATAGAAACGGTAAGGAATCGTTTGTAAGAACACACCGTAAGCATTGACGTTCTGCCCTATGGACTGGTAGGCATCATTAATTAAACCGACTTCGTAGCCAATCCAAGTAGAGATTAAAGCAATCCCGGCAACAGGTGCGGCCGTCGCGTCCACTATAAAGGCCAAACGCTCTCGAGACATATTCATTTTATCAGAAACCGGACGCATGATTGGACCGACAATGAGGGCATTGGCGTAGTCATCGAAAAAGATGAGTAATCCTAATACCCAGGTAATGAGTTGAGTACTAATAGGGCCTTTAGCTTTTTTTGCCAGACTTTCAGCCACAGCTCTGGCTCCGCCTGAGCTGGTAATTAAAGCAATCAATCCCCCGATGGTCAATACTTGAAGGATAATCCCCGCATTCCAAGGATCAGCTAGTGAGTTAAGAACATAATCCACGATGTCCGTAAATCCTAATACTAACCCGCTTATCAGTCTCGCGCCTGTCGCATACTGAACAATAACGGTTCCTGAAAATATACCCACAAATAAAGACAAAACAACGTTCTTTGTCACAAAGGCTAATATGATAGCAATGAGAGGCGGAATCAACGTGACTGGTCCCAATGTGCTAGCCAGTGTCGTCGCTTCTGCTTCTTGTGCCAAAACCGGTGTGGGAATAAATAGTGCGATAGCTGAGACAAACAAAATCAGCTTTAATAATCGATGTTTCATGTGTAATCTCCTTTAGTTCAAATTAAAAAGCATCTAAGGCACACTCTCCTTAAATGCTTTCAGGCATGTATTAAGGATAGTGCTCCACGGAATCCGTGACAGGTATACGCTTCTTAAACGGATACCCAGGAAAGGGAGCGGCAATCCCTAACCTTCGGCGAAAAACCCTTTCTTCTTTCTTCAACGGCTGGCCAGCCTCTGAAAAAGTACTCTTATTTTTCGCGCCTCTATCTTTTTATATTATTTATCAACGCATTGTATTTTACCGTGCGCACACTCATTTTTCAATAGTATTTCCAATTTCTCATTATAAACCGTGTTTTTCTCATTTTAGTCTTCTAACAGGTCTTCCATTATTTTTAAGAGCTCGTCCGTTGTTCGCACGATGCTTCCACGTTTTTTCACTAAACCAACTGTGTACAGGTTAATGTAAGAAAAAGGGGATTCAGCTACCTCATCTAAAGCTTTTACTTTTTCCTGATTATCGTTTAAGCCTTGTCTAATATCTGAGTACACACCAATAATCGGTTTATTCATAGAATAGAAATAGCCAATTTCAGAGGCTACTCCGGCATCAATCGTTAGACCATCTAAGATTGCAATCAGAATATCTGATTCTTCTAAATAGTGATTGTCGCCATCCGCAATTTGAATGCTGTTGGCATAGTTGGCTTTATCATTAATCGCCGCATTTTCTTGCGGCAGGTAAATAGATAGTTTTTCTCCAAACTGTTCTCTTAATCGCTTCACGACATGAGCATTGTACAGTTGTTCCATTTCTGAAAATAATGGAGAGGCAAAATAGATTTTCTTTGTATCTGTCATGGATGGTTTCCTCTTTCTGTCTGTTTTCTTGAAAAAATCTGCTCTTCACTATTCGATGAGCAGATTTTTCCGATTTATTTCAGTTCGTTATACTTAATAAGTTTCAATCATCGCGCCGTCCACAAGGATGGCTTGACCACTCACATAGGTGTTGGCGTAAGACACGAGAAAGGCGGCGAGTTTAGCAAACTCTTCTGGAGTCCCGTAGCGGCCAACTGGAATGTTCTCTTCAAAACGGCGCTTAATGTCTTCAAGAGGCACCCCTTGTTTTTCTGACCGTGTTTCATCCAAGCTATCAATGCGGTCGGTCTGGATACGACCCGCTCCAATAGTATTGACCAAAATACCGTCTGGACCGAGTTCTCTGGCTAATGTTTTAGACAGTCCCTGAATCCCCATTCTAAAGGCGTTAGATAAAAGCAAGCCATCAATCGGCTGCTTAATGGATGAAGAAGCATTATTTAAAATACGCCCTTTGGTTTCTTTTAAATCCGGCAAGACAGCGCGGGTCACACGGACGTAACCAAGCAAGGTTAAATCAAAAGCTTTTTGCCAATCTGCATCGGTCAAATCTTCAAACTTTCCAGCTGTCGGTCCACCCGAGTTGTTGACTAGCATGTTTATTTTACCGAATTTTGAACGGGTGGTTTCAACTAAAGTCTCAATACTTCTAGCATCTGTCATATCGGCTATCACGTAACTGACTTTTCCTTTAGCCACTGTTTCAATATCCGCTTTCGCGGCTTCTAATTTATCTTTATTGCGACTGGTCAGCATCACGTTGGCTCCTTCAGCCGCCAACTCTTTAGCTATCGCTTTTCCTAATCCTGAACTCGAGGCCATGACTAGGGCGTTCTTTCCTGTTATATGAAGATCCATCATTATCCTCCTTGTGAGTTTAACTATTTAGTCTTCTTTTTGGTAAACGACTATCGGTTTTCTAGCAGCTGTCACTTCGTCTAAACGGGTAACGGCTTTCGTATAAGGGGCTCCTGTCACGAGCTCTGGATTTTCTTCAGCGTCTTTGGCAATTTCGATTAAGGCATCCGCAAACTCGTCCAAGGTTTCTTTGGCTTCCGTTTCAGTCGGTTCTATCATAAGCGCCTCTTCTACAATGAGCGGGAAGTAAACTGTAGGCGAATAGAACCCGTAATCCAACAGACGCTTGGCAATATCTGTTGTTCTCACGCCGAGTTTTTTCTGGCGATTGCCACTCAGGACAAACTCATGTTTACATAAAGAAGGATACGGTGAATCATAATAGGGTTCTAAACGCGCCTTCAAATAGTTCGCATGTAATACAGCATCTTCTGACACTTGCTGCAAACCTTCCGCTCCCATGCTCTTAATATAAGCGTAGGCTCGAACGTTGACTCCAAAGTTTCCATGGTAGCCCTTCACGCGTCCAATGGCTTGGGGATGGTTGCGGGTTATTTTGTACGTCTCTCCTTCTTTTTCAATTCGAGGAGACGGCATGAAGTCTTTCAAGTAGTCTACCACACCAATAGGACCGGATCCCGGTCCGCCTCCTCCATGAGGCGTACTGAAGGTTTTATGGAGGTTCAAGTGAACCACATCAAAGCCCATTTCTGCAGGAGAAGCTTTGCCTAAGATGGCATTGGCGTTAGCCCCGTCATAGTAAAGCAGTCCGCCTGCTTCATGGACAATCTTGGCAATTTCTATAATATCCACTTCAAATAAACCAAGCGTGTTGGGATTGGTCAGCATTAAACCGGCTGTATCTGGTCCAACCGCTTCTTTCAATGCATCCACTCCGACACGTCCTTGTTCATTGGACTTAATTTCAACAACATCATACCCAGCAACTACCGCACTGGCCGGGTTGGTTCCATGAGCCGAGTCAGGAACTAATATTTTTCGTCTCTGCTCTCCTTCTCCATTGGCTTCGTGATACGCTTTAAAAATCAGTAATCCGGCCCACTCGCCTTGAGCACCCGCAGCGGGCTGAAGAGATATGGCATCCATTCCGGTGACCTGCTTCAAATCTTCTTGCAGGTTATACATTAACTCTAAAGCACCCTGAGCGGTTTCTTCCGGTTGCAACGGATGAATATGCGCAAAGCCACTGTAACGGGCAATGTCTTCATTAATTTTAGGGTTATATTTCATCGTACACGAACCGAGTGGATAAAAGCCTGTTTCAATCCCAAAGTTTTTATTGGATAAGCGTGTATAATGACGCATCACTTGAAGTTCAGACACTTCAGGCAGTTCAGCCGGTTCCTCTCTCATCACATGAGTGGGAAGAACCTGAGATAAGTCGGTCTGTTCAATAGAAGATTCTGGAAGACTGTAAGCTTTTCTTCCTTTTCGAGACAGTTCAAATATTAAGGGATCTTGTTTTACAGTCATTTTCCTTCCTCCTCTGTTAAAGCGTTTATAAAGGCATCCATTTCTTCTTTCGTGCGTTTTTCAGTCACGCAGACTAACATGGCGTTCTCAGTATCCAGTTCTTCGGACACATCCAAACCACCAATCATATTATTCTTTAGTAAGGCTTGATTGACTTCTTGAACAGGTCGATTCAATTGGACAACAAATTCATTAAAGAACGTATCTTGAGATAAGATAGTCAATCCTTTGTTAGCCAATTGGTTTTTGACATAGTGAGCGTGGTTAATATTTTGCTGAGCCATCTCCTGCAGGCCTTCTTTTCCAACGGCCGATAAAAAGACAGAAGTTGCCAGCGCAGTCAGTGCCTGATTGGAACTCATATTGGACGTCGCTTTTTCACGACGGATATGCTGTTCCCGTGTCTGTAAGGTCATGACAAAGCCGCGTTTCCCTTCCGAATCCACTGTTTGTCCCACAATCCGACTAGGCACTTTACGCATGTATTTTTTCTTAACCGCAAAATACCCGCAGTGTGGTCCGCCGTAACTCATAGGCAAGCCAATCGGTTGCGTGTCTCCAACGACAATATCCGCTCCCAGTTTTCCTGGAGCTTCTAGAATAGCTAAAGCTAAAGGATTAGCCATGACAATCAGCAAGGCTTTCGTTCCTTCCAGCACGTCTTTTACCGCTTTTAAATCTTCAATGGTTCCGAAGAAGTTCGGATACTGAATAATCACAGCGGCAGTGTCTTCTGAGATCTGTTCTTTTAATTTCTCTAAATCCGTTTGGTTATCAGTTAAAGGTACTTCTTCGACATCATATTCCATGCCGTAAGCATAAGTCTGAATCACTTCTTTTGCTTGCGGATGCAACGCTTTTGAGTAAAGAACCTGTTGTTTTTTCGTCACGGAAGTCGCGAGATTACACGCTTCTCCTAAAGAGGTAAAGCCATCGTACAAGCTGGAGTTAGCCACATCCATTCCGGTCAGTTCACACATCATGGACTGGAATTCAAATAAGGCCTGCAGTTCACCCTGACTGGCTTCAGGCTGATAAGGCGTATAAGCTGTCATAAACTCTGAACGCAGTAAGACATGGTTCACAATGCTTGGAACGTAATGATCGTAGACGCCTCCACCTAGGAAATAAGCGTGAGTGTCTGTTGTACTGTTTTTTTCAGCTAAAGCTTTCATATGTTTAATTAAGGCTTGTTCACTTAATGCTTCATCAATCTGAACAGCGGCTTCTTTCTCAGCACGCGTTGATTGAGGAATATCTGAAAACAGGTCTTTGATTGATGAGACACCAATGGTCTCAAGCATCTCTTTTCGGTCCTGTTCAGTTGTTGGTAAGTAACGGTGTTGTTTAGTCAATGCGGTCACTCCTTAGTGTGCAATCTCATTTTACTTAATTTCTCCTGTGTCCGGAATGTTTCCAAAAACAGGGGGTGACATAAAAAGAGCAGAAAAAAGAGAGTCTTTACACTCTCCTTTTTCTACAGGTTTTTTAAAGGGTCTCTATATACTCCTCGTAAGCTTTTGAGTCGAGTAAGCGAGATACATCTACTGCCTCATTGGCTTGAACTTCAATTAACCAGCCTTCTCCAAATGGCGATTCATTCAGTAATTCCGGCTCATCTTCCAGATTCGTATTCACTTTAGCAACGTTCCCGCTGACAGGAGAATAGATTTCTGACGTCGATTTAACGGATTCAACTGTCGCAAATTCCGCTTCCGCTTCTGTTGCATCATTCACTTCCGGCAATTCGACAAACACAATATCGCCTAACTGCTCAACTGCGTAATCTGTAATGCCGATACGAACATAATCTTCGCTCACTAATTCAATCCATTCGTGCTCTTCTGTAAAGTATAACTTTTCTTTATCTACCATGTTATTAGCCTTCTTTCTTTATTTGTTTTAGCCAATTCTTCTTTGTTATCTTTGCTGCTAGTGTTTTCTTTCTGACTTGAATCCAGACCGTGTCACCGAGTGAGACGGATTCTTTTTGGACGCGCATAAATCCGATGCTTTTATTTAAAGACGGGGAACGTGTACCGGATGTCACCTGACCAATTTCTTCTCCATCGGCATTCACCACCGGGTAGCCTTCTCTGGCAATTCCTTTGTCCACCAGTTCAAATCCTCTTGAAAGATAGTCCACACCGGTTTCTTTTTGTTTTTCCAGTGCTTCCTGTCCGATGAACGGCTCGTCTTTATCCCATTTGACCGCAAAGCGCAAACCGGCTTCTAGTGGGGTCACATCTTCAGATAAATCTTGACCATATAAAGGCATGCCCGCTTCCAAGCGCAACGTATCGCGTGCTCCCAGACCGCATGGCTGAATGCCGTATGCTTCACCTGCTTCCATAAAGGCTTCCCACAGCTCTTCAGTCTGGTCCCGCTGAACGTACACTTCATATCCATCTTCTCCCGTGTAACCTGTACGAGAAATAAGGGCATTCGTGTAAGTAGGATGAGCGTCAGCGGTTATAAAGGCGTAGTTTGGAATGTCTTTGACTTCTTCCCCAAATACTTTAGCGACGACTTCTTTGGCATAGGGTCCTTGAACGGCAATAAGTCCTATTTCTTGGGACCGGTCAGTGATGGTGATGCCTTCTTCTTGGTATTGGGTTATCCAATCCAAGATCTTTTGAGTATTAGAGGCATTCGGTGTCAATAAGTAACGGGTATCATCGTACTTGAAAATAATAATATCATCTAAAATACCTCCCGATTCATTCGGGACGATGGTATAAATAGCCTGATTTTTATCAATCGTTGTCAAATCGTTGGTAATCAGACGGTTCAACCAGGAGGTAGCCCGGTCACCGGATACTTCAATTTCCCCCATGTGAGAAACATCAAATAGGCCGACCTTTTCTCTGACCGTTTTATGTTCTTCAATAATGCTTGTATAATGAATGGGTAAAGCCCAAGAACCAAAATCAGATAATTTTATCCCTTTCCTTTGGTAATAATCGTATAGCGGTGTGCGTTTTAACTCCATTCCTGCTTCCGACAATGCCATCCCTCCAGTATTTCGTTCCGCCTGCATCTCTTCGCATGGCTTATTTCTTACTTCTTATTCTAACATGATTTGTATCTTACTGGAACTGTTATCAGACACTCTGACAAAAAGAATCGTCTTCCTCTCACGGTCCCCTTTTCTTATATGATATAATGAAAGAAAGCAGAGGAGGCTAAGATATGACTAAAGAAATAAACGATTTTACTTTTTATAATCCTGTGACTATTCTTTTTGGAAAACAAAAAATTGAAGCATTACCCGATTTGATACCAGCTGATAAAAACGTGCTGATTTTATACGGGGGAGGAAGTGTGAAGCGATTCGGCACATTAGACCGAGTCAAGAAAGCTTTGCCTCATAAAAAAGTGGGGGAATTTGGCGGGATTGAACCCAATCCAACTTATGAAACCTGTATGAAAGCAGTAGAGAAAATACAAAGCGAACGGTATGATTACTTACTGGCTGTCGGTGGTGGCTCTGTTATCGATGCGGTCAAATTTATCGCTGCAGCTGCCACATTCGAGGGCAACCCTATCGATATCTTCGCTAAAGGCGTGGGGAAAGGACAACCTATTACATCAGCGCTTCCCTTTGGGACCATTCTGACCTTGCCAGCGACATCATCTGAAATGAACAGCACGTCTGTTATTTCATTTAAAGAAAAGAAAGCTAAAGTAAGTTTCAGTGATCCGCATGTGTTTCCTGTTTTTTCTATTTTAGAACCGGAATTGACTTATACTTTGCCGAAACGTCAACTGGCTAATGGTGTGGGCGATGCCTTTGTTCATATTTTAGAGCAGTACTTAACTTATCCAGTAGGTGGCATGGTACAAGATGAATTCGCAGAAGGTCTGTTGCGCATCCTGATTGATATCGGTCCTCGCGTGGTGGATGAGACGCATCATGATTACAACTTGCGTGCCAACTTTATGTGGACCGTGACTATTGCCTTGAACAGACTGCTTTCAGTCGGCGTTCCCGGTGACTGGTCCACCCATGCTTTAGGTCACGAGGTTACGGTGTTGAACAATACCGATCATGCCCGAAGTTTATCAGCTCTAGTACCTGCAATGATGGTGGTGCGTCATAAGGAAAAATGGGATAAACTGGTTCAATATGCGGAAAAGGTCTGGCATGTGACTACAGGTTCAGAAGAACAGAAAGTAGAAGAAGCAATCAAACGCACGGCGTCCTTCTTCCAGTCCATTGGTATGCCTGTTAAGCTAAATGAAGTGGGCGTGACCCAGGCAGATGTGGACACCCTAGTTTCTCAACTGGAGGCGCGTGGACAAGTTAACCTATCGGAACGAGGCAATCAAACACTGGATGTTTCTCGTTCTATTTACGAAAAAGCACTGGATCCGGATTTTCATCCGTCTGGAGACGAACCTCCATTCAGTGGACATATATACCCAAATAAGGAGTGATGGAATATGAAAAAAGGAACACTTTGGAAAGTAACGACGCTTGCCCTGTCTGGATTGATTCTTTCAGCTTGTCAACCGGCTGAAGAAGGCCCTGTCGATGAGCCTGAAGAAGTGGTAGCACCAGAACCGGATAATGGTGATGAGGATAACGGTACGGTTGAACCAGATGAAAATGGGGAGACAGATGAAGAAGAAAATACAGGAGAAACCGTCTCGCAAGATTTAGAGGTCTGGTTCCCGCGTTTAGAAAATGTTCGTCTGGAATATGAAGGAGACAGCATGGAAGGATCATCCTTTACACGCTACCCTCAGTTTGTGTTGGATGACACCCTTCAAATAGTAGAAAAGAATGCGGGCACGCATGTCGTCACTATATATGAGTACACAGATGACGCTATAGAAGAGATTTTTATTCGCCCTGAAACCTATTTCCGCGAAAATTTTATGGATACTGGTTTATCCAGTGAACAGGAAGGCTTCTACTATGTCTTGCAGCTGCCTATTGAAGTGGGAAATACGTGGGAGAATCCCAATGGGACTCAATCAGAAATTACTGAAGTGGGACTGGAAATGGATACGCCTCTAGGAACAGTGGAAGCCATTGAAGTCACAACGACTCATGAAGATGGGATAAACACCTACTATTACGGAGAAGATATTGGCTTAATTGAAGTCGTTGCCCATTATGGGGAAGATGATTTTGAGGTCATTTCACAGCTAGTGGGCTACCATGAAGAAGAAGCCGAAGAATTTCCGGTAACGATTTATACGTTGGATGAGCAGGCATTAGGACTGGATGCTATTCCAGTGACTATGGCCCTCAACACCAACGACCCCGCTCGCTTGGCCTTAGCTGACCTTATGAAAGCTGAAGCACCCGACACAGACTATACACCGATGATTACAGAAGGTGTGGCTATTAACTTTATGTATTTACGTGAAGACGGTGTGGTTCACGCAGACTTTTCAGTCGAATTAGTCGATGAAATGAATGCTGGAGCTGGTGTTGAAAACATGATTCTTCAAGGAATTGTCAACACCATTGGCGGCTATTATCAAGTGGATGAAGTGGAGATAACGGTCGATAATGGGGCTTACGAATCTGGTCATATTGTTGTTCAACCAGGAGAAACCCTGTCTGTTGATCATTCGCTAGTTAATGAATAAGCAAAAAAGTCAGGATTCCTTTTTTAAGGATCCTGACTTTTCTTTTATTCTTCTGATTCCGTTTCCGGCTCTGTCGGTTCTACAGGTTCTTTTGGTTCCTCAGGTGCTTGAGTAACCGGTGGCGTTTTAGATGCCTCTTCCCCTTCTGGTTCTTCTCCATCACCCTTATCCTCATTTTTTGGAGGGGTATTAGGTGTTTCTGGTTTCGAAGGGTCTGGTTTCGGGGTTTCTTTATCTGCTTTTTTCTTCTCTTCTTGTCGTTTCTGTTCTTCTCGACGTTTTAGTTCTGCTTCTCGCTGTCTGTCCGCTTCTTTTTTAGCTCGACGCTCAGCTTCTTCTCTCTCCCGACGAGACTGTTCTTCTCTTCGATTGGAGCTGTTAGACGTATGAGAAGAAGAACTATTGGAAGACGAGCTGTTTGAAGAACCTGTTTGAGTTGACGGTGTTTGGTTGACAGATTGGGTTGTGCTTTGTGTAGCCGATTCACTTGACCATGAATCTGCAGCATTTTCCTCTGACTCTGCGACCTCAGTAAGGACCTCTTCTTCTATTGTTTCCTCTTCGAGACTATCCTCACTCTCTTCCTCTTCTTCCAGTTCTTCGTCTTCACTTTCTTCCTCGTCCACTTCTTCTGAGTCCTCTTCTTTTTCTTCTAACTCTTCTGGTTCGTTGTCTAATTCTTCTATTTCTTCATTGGATTCTGTTTCTCCAGCTTCAGCCGTTTGTGTTTCACTGTATTCTAAAGTACGTGTTTCTACTCTTTGATGGGACCTTCCGATACCAATCGTTAATACCGTAACGAGCACTAAAAATAAAGATAAGATGATATTCGATTGGACTTTGTATTCTTTAAACAGTTTATGTATAGAGTCTATCATTCCCGATAGTCGTCTTTTCATGAAGACCGCTCCTTTTTCACATAGATAAGGCAAGTATACCATAAGTCATTCTTGTTTTTTAGCGGTTTTCTCACAATTTATTGAACAATACGAACTCTTTGATAAACATATGCTGATTAACCGTGTACTCGATTAAATCCATTTCTATATGTGCTTGAGTTAATCGAGATAAATACAGCTCAATTCACTCACTACTTATAATTTCTTGAGTTAATCGAGATAAGTACAACTCCATTCACTCACTACTTTTAATTTCTTGAGTTAATTAAGATTGGCTTTTTAATCAGAAAAAGACACCTTCCAAACGGAAAGTGCCTTATTAAAACAAATTTATTTGATTAATTCATAAATGGCTTCTGCGTAAATGGCCATAGCTCGCATTAAATCGTCAACAGCCATGAACTCATTGGCTTGGTGCATCGTGTCGATACTGTCTGGGAACATTGCCCCATAAGCCACACCGCGTTCCATCAGTCGGCCGTAAGTCCCTCCACCAATCACTTGTTCGTGAGCTTCCAAGCCTGTTTGTCTGTTATAAACATCCAATAATGTCGTCACAAGTGGATCGGTTCCAGGAACGTAATGGGGCTCTTTTCCACCTGCATTGGTTAATTTCACATCATAGTTGCTTAATTTTTCTTCAAAGTGCTTGAAGATTTCTTCATTATTCGTGCCTTGTGGGTAACGCATATTGACGGTTAGTTTTCCACCTTCGTTAGCGTTGAATGTTAAGACACCCGGGTTAGAGGTCAATTCACCCATGACTTCATCCACATGATTAATATTTAGTTTCTTCCCTTCAGGGTCATCATGTAAATAAAGGGCCGCAATTTCTAAGAAGGTATTCGCATCTTTTGCAAAGGCATAATCGGATAAGAAGAGCGCTAAATACGTTCCGGCGTTGACTCCGCTTGCTGGTTTACTTCCGTGGGCCGCTTTTCCGACGATTTGAACCGTTACTTGGTCCCCATCGACTGCCAGTTCGCCTGTTACAGGTAAGCCGTCTAAGAAGTCCACAAAGCCATTTTCTAATTCCGCAGGGTTTTGGCTTTTCACTACCGCTACGGCATCTTGAGGCACCATATTAGCGCGAAGTCCTGAATCAAAAGAAACTAATTCATGAGTCGCTCCTTCTGCTTCTCCGCCTGTTTCAATAATGACTGTGGCGTTTCCTTTTTCCCCATTAATAATCGGGAAATTCGCATCCGGAGAGAATCCGAAGTCTGGTTGCTGTTCGGTCTTCAGATAATGCTCGATGCCTTTCCAGGTACTTTCTTCGTCCGTTCCTAGAATAAAGCGCACTTTCTTAGAGACTGGCAAGCCTAAGTCTTTAATCATCTTTAAAGCATAATAAGCGGCCATACTCGGCCCTTTATCATCACTGGCGCCACGAGCATAAATACGGTCATCTTTTATGACAGGGTCAAAAGGATCGGTTTCCCATCCTGTTCCAGTTGGAACCACATCCACGTGTCCTAAGACACCCATTAACTCGTCGCCGTCACCGTATTCGATGTGCCCCGCATAATTGTCCACATTTTTCGTTTCAAAACCGTCGCGCTCACCTAAAGCTAAGAACGCCTTTAATGCTTCTGTTGGCCCTGGTCCAAAAGGATTCTCTTCTGTCGCCTGTTCGTCATCTCGCACACTATCGATACGTAAAATAGTAAACAGGTCTTCTAAAAAAGCATCTTTGCGTTTTTCCGCTTCTGCTTTCCAATCAATTCTTTCTACTGTCATTCTTTCATCCTCCTTGAATTTCCATCACTCTTTTATTATTTTATCACTAATACCATCAAACTCCAATGATTGTCTGTTCAAAAAACACCCAACAGCCAGATTGAAATAAGCTCCCTTTTTTTTGAGCCACTCAATAGACTATACGTGACCTTTTTATAAAGAGAGATTACACTATAAGAAAGGAGGCCATCACATGAATCAGATTACGAAAGAAAAAGTACAGTCATTTATTCCAAAACGCGACGAGAAAAGTTATAAAGGAACATTTGGGAACGTATTAGTAGTCGGTGGAAATGAAAATATGGGAGGTGCGGCCATTTTAACGGCGTCTGCGAGTGTCTATAGCGGAGCCGGTTTGGTTACCGTCGCCACACATCCTGTGAATCAGTCGGCTCTGCATGCCCGGCTGCCTGAAGCGATGTTTGTCCCGACGACTGACCTCAATCAGCTCAAAGAGACACTCCCTTCAATGGATGTTGTCATCATCGGTCCAGGATTAGGCAGAAATAAAACCTCTTTAGACCTATTACGGACGGTTTATGAAAACTCTACGGACGAACAGGTTGTGATCGTTGACGGCGATGCGATTTACTTGCATGTCAACGAAGAATGGTCAGAACCGAAAGCTCAGCTTGTCTTCACGCCCCACCTTGGAGAATGGCGCACACTGACTGGTCTGAGTCCAGATCTGGAAAACGAAGAAGAGAATAAGGAACATGTGAAGCGACTGGATGCTCACGTTGTGTTGAAAAAAGACAGAACAGAAGTCTATTATGAAGAAGAGCTGTGGAAGAATACAGCGGGCAATCCTTCAATGGCTACCGGTGGAATGGGCGATACCTTAGCCGGGATGATTGGCGGCTTTTTAGCCCAGTTTCCCAACCGTAAACACGCCTTGTTATCAGCTGTTTTTGTGCACAGTTATATTGCCGATAAATTAAGTGTGACGCACTATGTGACTTTGCCCACTCACATTATTGAAGAGATTCCAAAAGCAATGAAAGAGTTAGCCAAAAATGATCCGACCATGTGGGTTTAATCCTCTCTTTCCTTAAGGAGGTTGTCAGCCATCCCTAAACAGAGTACAATAAATAAGTGACTGAATGATTTATTTGAGGATGGTAGATATGAATAAAAAGCTTGTATGGATGAGCGTCTGGACCTTTATTTTAGGTTTTTTACTGATGTGGTTTAATTTTCAGATTATATTTTTTCTAGGACTCGTCGGATTTTTCCTCTTTATCCTATGGACCGGCCCGAAAGCTGACGGCCATTATACTGATGAAAAATACGCGTACGAAAAACAACAAAGCATTAAAACCATGATTTTATTAGCCGCCTATATCGGATCTGGTTTCTTGGCTTTGATTATCCAAACCTTTATACTTTAAGACGAAAGACCTGCCTGTTAGTCAAAGGTAGGTCTTTTTTGTGTAAGCACATATTTCTGGTATTTTCCTGTTCTTCGTTATAATGAAAGAAAGACACTATCGAAAGGAGATTACTATGCATTACGATATAATTTGTATTGGTTACGGACAAGGCGCTCACGAGCTTTCTTTAACGCTCGCTTCTAAAGGATGGAAGGTGGCCGTCATCGAAAAAAGTGAGACGAACTATGGAGGCTCCTGTATTAATATCGGGTGTATTCCAACAAAAATTTTAGCTCATGATGCAGAAAACCATAAAGCTTATGCAGAGGCAGTTGACCGACGCAATCAAGTGGGCAAGAAAAAGCTGCAGGTAGAAATTGATGACATGGAAGAGCCTGATAACATCACCCTATTTACCGGTCCAGCTTCTTTTGTAGATGATCATACGGTTAAAGTAGAGACGAAAAAAGGAGACGTGACCTTGCACTCTGAAACCATCGTCATCAGTACCGGTTCAGAACCGGTCTTCCCTCCTATTGATGGATTAGAAGAGGCCGACCATATTTATACGAGTACGACCTTGCAAACAGAAAAAAACCTTCCCCAGTCCCTTGGTATTTTGGGAGGAGGAAATATCGGTTTGGAATTCGCATCCATTTACAGCAGTTACGGATCGGATGTGACGCTGTTTGAAACAGCGGATACCTTTATGGGTAAAGAAGAACCAGACATCGCTGATGAGATGAAAAAAGAACTCGAACATAAAGGGATTGCGATACATGTCGGGACCTCCGTTGAAAAAGTTGAGAATGAAGCCAATCAAGTGGTGGTCACAACAGATTCGGGTGAAACGTATCGTTTCGATGCCTTACTGGTTGCGGCTGGGAGAAAGCCACATATTTCGAGCCTAAATTTAGGCCAGACAGCTATTCAGCTCACTGAAAATGAAGGCATTCAAACAGATGACTATCTACGAACGTCTGTCGAAGGCGTGTTTGCCATTGGGGACATCCGGGGTGAAGAGATGTTCACTTATATTACGAAAAAGGACGCTGAGATTGTGTTAAGTCAGCTCCTTAATACAGAAGATAAGCGGTCACTAAAAGACCGACAGGCTATTCCTTATTCCATCTTTACTGACCCTCCCTTTGCCCGAGTCGGCTTGACAGAAAAAGAAGCCGTTGAAAAAGGGTACTCTGTGTGGACGAATGCTGTTCCGGTCAAAGCGACTGTTCGAGCGGCCGTCATCAATGATGAACGGGGATTATTTAAAGCAGTCGTGGATAAGGAGACCGGTCTTATACTTGGAGCCAGTTTATTTGGCGACCAAGCTCATGAGCTCGTCAATTTTATAAAACTGGCTATGGATAATGCTCTTCCTTATACGGTTTTACGCGATCAGATGAAGACACATCCGGTCATGACTGAAATTTTCAGTTCTCTTTTTGATTTTTCAGACTAATGCATATGGTTCTACTCAAAAAGCTCCTTATCGGTTTGCGATAAGGAGCTTTTATTAGGCCTGTTTGAGTAAGGCGATTTCTTCTTTCGTCAATTCTCGGTAAGACCCCAGTTCCAGGTTCGGATCCAATGTCAGAGGACCCATTGAGAGACGTTTCAAATACGTGACTTCTTTTCCAACCGCTTCTACCATGCGTTTGACTTGGTGAAACTTTCCTTCGTGGATTGTAATCTCAACTTTGGAAGACTGTTCGTCTTCGTTCACTTCTTTTAACACCAGTTGAGCCGGCAAGGTTTCATACCCATCGTCCAGTGTCACACCTTTTAAAAAAGCCTCGATGTCTTCTGATGTCATGATTCCTGCAATTTCAGCCTCATAGGTTTTGGGCACTTCTTTTTTAGGCGACAATAATTGGTGCGTTAGTTTTCCATCATTAGTTAAAACGAGCAAGCCTTCTGTATCAATATCTAAGCGTCCCACCGGATGAGGGTCCTGTAAACTGTCTTGCAGCTCTAATAAATCAAGGACCGTTTCATGCATCACATCTTCGGTTGCACTAATGACCCCTTGGGGTTTATTTAACATAAAGTAAACAAACTCCTGATACTCAATGGGTTCTCCACCAACGGTTATCGTATCTAGTTCTGGGTCGACATGCACTTTAGGGTCGGTGACGACTTCCTCATTCACTTCTACTATTTTCGTTTTGAGTAATTTCTTTACTTCTTTTCTAGTACCTAAGCCACTGTGGGCTAAGAGTTTGTCTAGTCGCATAGTGTCTCCCTTCCTTTACTTGATTCTCAGTTTCTGTCTGACTTTTGTGGCCTGTGCTCCGATTAAACGATCGGCCAATTTTGTTCTAAGAGCCAGGTACCCATAGACTACAATACCGACGCCTACAATAATGGCCATCCCAAAGAGAGATTGACTCGCACTTTCGTAGCTGATAAAGAAGCCTAGACCCCATTTGACCAGATAGGTGACCACACCCATTATGAATGAAAGAATAACAATTAATAAGGAACGTCTGAACAGTAGCGTGCCATTGAATTGTATTTCTTTGTGCATGATTTTCATCATCATGGCACAGGTGACGGCAAAACCAGCAATTCCAGAATAAAGCATGCCGTATGGCCCGGTTAAGGCGACGAATACAACTTGCGTAATCAGTTTAACAATGAGTCCCGCGACAAGGGCTTTAATGGCTGGTCGCGTTAAACTCGCCGCTTGCAGCATATTGCCTAATACGGCATAAGCAGCCACGAAGATACTCATGATGGCATACAGCTGAGTAATGCTGGTGCCGAGTTCACTGTGTTCATAAAAAACCGTATAAAGAGGCTCGGCTACAACGGCCATGCCGATTGCTGCCGGAAACATGGCAAACAGAAGCAACTGAAATCCTTTTGAAAACTGTCTTCTGACTTGTGCAAAGTTCTTCTGAGCCACAAGCTTACTAATGAGTGGAACAGAAGCAATCGATAGGGCTGTTCCAAATGAAGTCAGAACCATAATCAGTTTATGCGCATTGGCTTGCGTAATCCCGTAAGTAATCTGAATCATTTCTTCATCCATATCGGAGAAGAAAGACATGAGCGGGCCATAAGTGTTTTGATCCACAATTTGGAAAATGATAATGCCTGTTGAAATAATAATAAACGGAATAGACGTTTTAATTATTTCAATGATGAGCTGATTGGGAGACACCGATATTTTTCCGGCACTCTCTTCTTCCCCTACATTCAAAGCCGTTGTCATGCTTTTCATTTGATAGCCTAAATACCCCAGGGCAAAAACAGCTCCGACAAAAGCCGCAAAAGTCGAGAAGGCAACGGCGGTGACCACTTCTCCTCCCATCACTTGTCTAATCACGTACACAGCGGATAGCAAAAAGATAATGCGAGCGATTTGTTCGATAATTTGCGATATCGCTGAGGGCTTCATGGTGTTGTGTCCTTGTAAAAACCCTCTTGTCACACTTTGTATAGGGATAATCAGCAGGGCTGGTGTGAGTGAGCGTATCACAATAACTGCATCGCTGGCACTAGCCGATGGACTCGATTCTGCCATTAATGGGGCTAGAACATACATCAGCACAGCTGATACTAAGCCGGTCAAGGCCATGATTTTGAGTCCCTGCTTATAAATCCCTTTGGAAATTTCGTATTCCCCCAAGGCGTTGTACTGACTGACTTTCTTAGATATAGCCGATGGGACGCCGGCTGTAGCTAAGGCAAGGAAAAAGGCATAAGGAGTATACCCCATTTGATAAAGGGCGTTGGCCGCATCACCCGGACCTTGTCCCCCCATCCACTGGAACCAGGGGATGATATAAAGGGCTCCGAGAATACGGGAAATCATACTTCCGGCCGTCATCCAAGCTGCTCCACTGACCATTTTACTATCGTCAGACAATTCCTTGCTTACGTTTTTCGTTACCGTTTCATTATTCATTCCATAAGAACCTTCTTTCAAAACGTTCTTTTCGTTTTTCATTTCGAACGAAAAGGTCTCTATTATACTATCTTATAAAGTTTAAGAGTTTCTAATTTTTTGCATATCAAAAAAGGAGCCCGAAAGCTCCTTTAGGCTAATCCTTATTTTACTGTTTTATCTTCTGAGGTGCAATCGTTTAAAGAAAGATTCATGAATCGTTCTCTTTTAGTTTTCCTGAGATAACTGCTGGCTCGCAAACAAGCGATATAAGTCATGTGATTCAATGAGTTCCACATGTTTTCCAACCCCTGTTAACTGACCGTTTTCTATAAAGAGTATTTTATCCGCATCGAGTATCGTACTTAACCGGTGAGCAATGACGAAGGTCGTACGTCCAGCCATCAATTTATTTAAGGCTTGTGACACCATTTTTTCAGATTGACTATCCAGACTCGCTGTCGCTTCATCCATCATGAGAATTTTCGGATCTCTTAAAAAGGCTCGGGCAATATTGATGCGCTGTCGCTGTCCCCCTGATAATTTGATCCCGCGTTCACCGATGACTTCTTCCAGCTGATCCGGGAACTGTTCGATAAATTCTCTGGCATAAGCCATCTCCAGTACTTCCCATAAGCGCTCTTCCGATAACTCATCAGGTCGGGGTAATCCGTACAGTAGATTGTCGCGAATGGTTCCGGACATCATAGCATTCTCCTGCGACACGTAGCCTATCTGACTGCGCCAAGATTGTAAGTTAATGTCTTCTATAGGTGTATCACCTACTAAAATCTGCCCGCTGTCTGGCGTGTAGTAGCGCTCCAGTAAAGCAAACAAAGTTGTTTTGCCTCCCCCGCTTGGTCCGGCAAAGGCAATTTTTTCACCGGGTTCCGTTTGAAAGGAGACCGATTGAATGACTTCTTTATTGGGCTCATAAGAAAAACTCACCTTGTCAAAGGTCACAGGGAGGTTGTCGATTGCTTTATCAATCCCACCATCTTTATTTTCTTCCGCTTCATCTAAAATAGTCGTGATTCGCTCTGTGGCACCGGCTGCTTTTTGAAGCTGCATAAAGAAATTCATGAAAGTCGTGATAGGGAAAATGACTTGGAACAGATACAGTAGAAAGGCAACCAACTGACCCGTCGTCATTAAACCTTGAGCTACACGTACTCCCCCGTATCCAATGACAAAGACCATGACACCCATCATTAAGGCATACATCAAAGGCCCGATAATGGCTAAGTATTTTCCTTCCTTCAACCCAATCTGATAGAGTTCGGAAATATCTCCTTCGCCTTTTTCTTTCTCATAGGCTTCTGCCGTGGAGGATTTCATCAGTCTGATTTCAGCAATGGTCTGCTGGATACTTCCGGAAAAATGCGCTGTTTTGTCCTGCATCTCTCTTGATACCCCAGCCATTTTTCTGCCTAATGGACGAGTGAGTATTAAAGCAAGCGGAACAGCCGTCAACATGACGAGTGTCATTTGCCAATCCATAATGACTAAAATGAAAAAGATTCCGATTAACGAGAGAACCCCATTGACGAATTGCGGGAAAAAGGACGAAATCAGGTTTTGAACAATGGTAGTGTCATTCGTAATACGACTGACGATTTCGCCCGACGCATGCTGGTCAAAATAAGACACAGGGAGTTTGATGATTTTATTCCATAAAAACTCTCTAAGTCCCGCTACCACTCTTTGCCCTATTTTATGTAACACATAATTAGAGAAACCGTTGAATACAACTTGAGCTATAAATATTCCTAAGATAGCCGCAATCATCCATGGGGTGAAGAAATCAAATTCAATGCCATCAATAAACTGTTGAGTCGCTAAGGGAATGAGAAGTTGCGTGATTGTTGTCAGCATACTTCCTCCAAGGCCGATGGCGATGAGTCCTTTAGAGATATTTGTTGACCATATCAGTTGACTAAAACGCTTTAAATCTTGTTTTGTCGGAGTTTTTAACTCTTCTTGCTTTTGCATAGTTTTGCCTCACTTTATGTATATGTAAAAGAACAGGGAGGACAGCTGCCTCCCCCTGATTCTTTTTTTAATTGGCGACTATATTGACCAGTTTACCCGGAACCACGATGACTTTACGTACCGTTTTCCCTTCCAAGTATTCTTGAATACGGTCATCACTCATAGCCATTTCCTGTAAGTCTTCTTTAGAAATCGATTTGGACGCTGTGGCTTTCGCACGGACTTTTCCGTTAATCTGGAAGACCACTTCTACTTCATCTTCAACTAATTTGCTTTCATCATACACCGGCCAAGGCTGATAAGCAATACTCTCATTGGACTGAGTCACTTTTGCCCACAATTCTTCTCCCACGTGAGGCGCAATTGGTGCCAGCAGAGTCAAGAAGCCTTTGACATATTCTAGTGGCAGGCCTTCTGCTTTGTATGCCGCATTCACAAAGACCATCAATTGAGATATGGCTGTATTGAAGTGCAGGTTTTCATAATCTTCTGTTACTTTTTTGACTGTCTGGTGGTAAACCACTTCAAGAGATTTGTCATTATAAGTGGTCACACGGTCTCTTACTTTGTCTTCTTCATCAATAAAGAGTCTCCAGACGCGATCCAAGAATTTACGTGATCCTTCTAGACCATCTTCACTCCAGGCAATGGCGGCGTCTAGAGGGCCCATAAACATCTCGTACAGCCTCAAAGTATCTGCGCCGTATTCCTTAACGACATCATCCGGGTTAACCACATTCCCTTTGGATTTAGACATTTTTTCATTGTTTTCTCCCAATATCATTCCTTGGTTATACAATTTCTGGAAAGGTTCTTTCATTGGGACAATGCCTAGGTCGTACAGGAATTTATGCCAGAAACGAGCATACAGCAAGTGAAGCACCGCATGTTCTGCTCCTCCAATATACAAGTCCACAGGCAGCCATTTTTTCATTTTTTCAGGATCAGCCAATTGATCCGGGTTCTTGGGATCGATAAATCTCAAGAAATACCATGAACTGCCTGCCCATTGAGGCATCGTGTTTGTGTCTCGTTTTCCTTTCATGCCTGTTTTTTCATCTACAACATTCACCCAGTCGTGAATCACAGCAAGTGGCGATTCTCCTGTACCGGATGGTTTGATTTCATCGGTTTTAGGCAAGATGACAGGAAGGTCTTCTTCAGGAACCGTTGTCGTTGTTCCGTCTTCCCAATGAATCACAGGAATAGGTTCGCCCCAGTACCGCTGACGAGCAAACAGCCAGTCTCTTAGACGGTAAGTGGTCTTTTCTTCTCCGATTTCTTTTTCTTCCAGATAAGCCACTACTTTTTGACTAGCTTCTTCAATCTCCAAGCCATTGATAAAGTCTGAATTAATGTGTTTGCCGTCACCTGTATACGCTTCTTTTTCAGGGTCGGTTCCTTCAATAACTGGTCGAATCTCCAGACCATACTTTTGAGCAAATTCAAAGTCCCGCTGGTCATGTGCCGGTACAGCCATAATGGCTCCGGTCCCATATGATGCCAGCACGTAATCAGCTATCCATATTGGCATCTCTTCTTGTGTCACTGGGTTAATCGCATAAGCACCAGTAAAGACTCCGGTTTTATCTTTATTCAAGTCGGTTCTTTCCAAATCCGATTTTTTACCGGCTTCATCACGGTAGGTATCGACGGCTTCTTTTTGGTCCGCTGTTGTGATGGCATCTACCAAGTCCGATTCTGGGGCTAGAACAGCATAGGTTGCACCGAACAGAGTATCGGGTCTGGTCGTGAAGGCTGTAAAGGTTTGATCTGTACCTTTTATGTCAAACGTGATTTCAGCTCCTTCAGATTTCCCGATCCAGTTTCTTTGCATATCTTTGATGTGTTCTGGCCAGTCCAGTTCTTCAAGGTCATCGAGTAGTCTATCCGCGTAGGCTGTAATTTTCAGCATCCACTGTTTCATCGGTTTACGGTAGACTGGATGACCGCCGCGTTCGGATTTTCCGTCTATGACTTCTTCATTGGCCAATACGGTACCCAATGCGGGACACCAGTTAACCGGTACTTCTGCTTCATAAGCCAAGCCTTTTTCATAAAGTTTAGTGAAAATCCACTGGGTCCATTTGTAGTAATCGGGATCGGTGGTATTTATTTCTCTGTCCCAGTCGTAACTGAAGCCAAGGGATTTGATTTGACGTTTAAAGGTCTGAATATTTTTTTCTGTAAACTCTGCCGGGTCGTTTCCAGTATCCAAAGCATACTGTTCTGCTGGAAGACCGAAAGCATCCCAGCCCATTGGATGCAGGACGTTATACCCTTGTGCCCGTTTCATACGAGAAATGATATCGGTCGCTGTATAACCTTCCGGGTGTCCAACGTGGAGCCCTTGTCCAGACGGGTAAGGAAACATATCCAGCGCATAAAAGTTTTCTTTTTCTTCGTCTTCTGTTGTTTGGAATGTTTTATGTTCATCCCAATACTGCTGCCATTTTTTCTCTACTGATAGATGATTAAAAGACATTTTTTTCTCTCCTTGTTTATTTGGTTCATACTTTTTATTGATGGGTTGAGTATCCATGAATGCAGGGAACTAAAAAACCCTACGGACAACAGTATAATCCGTTGTCCGTAGGGCGTGAAATCGCGGTACCACCTACATTTATTGCTTGACGAATCAAGCAACCTCAGCTCCTTAACGCGGAGAAACGACTTTAGGTACTCTCATTTCCCTAAAGTAACGACCAGGCGAGTTCAGTGAGCTTCCTGTGTATTTTCACCACCCATACACTCTCTAATAGGAAAAACCGACTTACTACTCCTGTTCATGGTTTAATATCTTAACCTATTCTACCAAATAGAGGGGGTGGGTGCAATATTAATCGAGCTTTTCAATTTCATTAGCAACAAATTCCACTTCTGTTCCTACAATCACCTGTACATTATTCTTACCGGCTTTTCTCACACCTGGAACATTGGCTTCTTTGATGCGCGCTTCATTGACTCTATCCATGTCATTCATTTCCAAACGCAATCGTGTCGCACAGTAAGTCATACTGGCTATATTTTCTTTTCCACCTAAGCCATCTAGTATGATACGTGCTTTTCTTTGGTGTTCACTTTCAGAAGAATGGTCTGCCACGTTCGCTGTAGGAGCACCCGGTGCTGTGGCAGTCGCTGTCGATCCGCCGTCATCCAAGTCCACTTCTTCTCCTCTACCTGGCGTTTTCAGATTGAATTTCTGAATGGCCCATCTAAAGCCAAAGTAATAAATAACGGCAAAAACCAGTCCTTGAATAATCAGCATATACGGCTGGTTCGCGAGAGGTAAGTTGAAACTTAAGAAACCATCAACGAAGCCGGCACTGAATCCGAAACCAGCTGTCCATCCGAAGAATGCTGCAATGAATAAGGACAATCCGGTAAATAACGCATGTAGCACATACAGAAGAGGTGCCGCAAACATAAAGGCAAACTCTAATGGTTCAGTTACTCCTGTAAAGAATGAAGCAAATCCAGCCGCTAACATGAGTGAACCGACTCGTTTCTTCTGATCGGAGTCAGCCATATGATACATAGCCAAACCACCTGCTGGAAGACCAAACATCATAACTGGGAAGAATCCCCCTTGATACATACCTGTTACGCCTAATTCACCTGTACCTGCCCAGAAATTTTGAATATCATTAATACCAATTAAATCGAACCAGAATACAGCATTCAGCGCATGGTGTAAACCGGTTGGTATGAGTAATCGGTTAAAGAAGCCGTATAACCCTGCACCAACAGAACCTAATTCACTCATGAACGTTCCGAAAGCGACAAGAGCTCCAAATATCGGTGGCCATAAGAGCAGGAATCCACCTACTACAAAAAGGGAAACGACAGCTGTAATAATAGGCGGTAAGCGTCGCCCACTAAAGAATGCAAGAGCTTGAGGCAGTTCCGTTCCACTGAACTTATTATAGATAGCCGCAGCAATGAGTCCGACTAAAATCCCCGTAAAGGCTGTCTCAATACTCTCAAACGCCATATCCACATCTTCTACTGGGATATCCTGTAACATAGCTACAGTTCCAGGTTCTAACATTGACGTCGTTACAAGCCAAGCCACTAACCCGCTGAGTGCCGCCGCCCCATTTTTGTCTTTGGACATCCCTAAAGCGACACCTAAAGCAAAAAGTATACCTAAGTTCGAGATTAATGAATCCCCCGCACTGATGAGGAAAGCCGCTATAACACTTTCTCCACCCCATCCACTCGGGTCAATCCAGTAACCAATCCCCATTAACACAGCCGCTGCCGGTAAGACCGCAACAGGGAGCATTAACGACCGACCAAGACGTTGTAAATACTTCATTTCTTTCTCTCCTTTTTCTTCTATTTCATCTTCTCTATTTTCAAGTATAAAAAATAAGTTCAAACTGAAATAAAAATAGAGAGGATGTTAACCCTATTATAGATAATACGCTTACAAATGTCTAGGTATAGCAGGATGAAATTAAGTACCATAACATAATTCCTTTTATTTGAAAAGAAAATGCTAAAAAGAGACAAAAAAGCACCTCTCATGGTATAATTAAATCATGAAAAATTTAAAA
>NZ_BAAACW010000026.1:0-21036 GCF_039521845.1 Alkalibacterium iburiense | reverse complement strand
TTTGACAAAAAAAGAAAGCCCTTATAGGCTTTCTGTCACTTTTTCCTCGTTTCAACTGTCAAACTCCCGTACTCCATTTCTTACTTTTTCCATATGACAGCCATCGAATATTAGACATCATTATGTAACAAAAGGGAGTGTGTTGTTACATATTTTTAATAAACTCCTTTAAAAGTTTAAAAAATATGTTATACTAACTAATGATTCAATATTCAAAGTGTGAGGAGAAATAGAATGAATAGTGATAAAATACACTACGCTGATATAACAATAAGTGCGGTATCTCCTTCTCAATACCCTGACGACGGAATCCCTGAAATAGTGTTAGCGGGGCGTTCGAACGTTGGGAAATCGTCGTTTATTAATACAATGGTTAACCGTAAAAACTTGGCACGAACATCTGGAAAGCCAGGTAAAACAAGAACACTAAACTTTTTCAACATTGAAAATGAGTTATTTTTCGTCGATGTACCAGGATATGGATATGCCCAGGTTTCCAACGCAGAACAGGAAAAATGGGGAGTTATGATGAATGAATACTTTGCCACACGGGAAGAGTTAGTGCTGGGTGTCTTGTTAGTTGATTTTAGACATGAGCCTACTAATTTAGATATTCAAATGTATGAATTTTTCAAATATTTTAATATACCTGTTTTAGTTGTCGCCACAAAATCGGATAAAATAAAAAAATCAAAACATAATAAACACACGAGTATGATTAAGAAGGCTCTTAAACTCGAATCTGAAGATACTTTTTACCCGTTTTCTTCTGTGACAAAAGAGGGCCGTAAAGAAATATGGAACGAAATTTTAGCTTATACGAGGAATGGTAAAGAATGAAACTGTTAATGTATGGTGTAAATCGAGACAGTGTATCTGTTGATGAAATTTACAAATACAGTCTGAATGACGACATGCGAAAGAAACACCTGCAGGAAATAAAGTTATTTAGTGGGGTGAAAGAAGTCGTCTTGCTCGTTACAGAGAATAGAAATGAGTATTATTTGTTTGTAGACGAAACAGAATTTAAACATGGTGATTTACTACGGTATTTTGCTGAGTACACTAAAAAACCGCTAGAAGAGATTATACTGGAAACATACAGTAAATTTAACGATGACGTCGTGAAACATCTTCTCAATGTGTCTGCCAATGTCGACACAGATTATTCGGATGAATATGAAACGATTGAAATATTAGATCATGCTTTATTAGAAGCATTAAGAGAAAAATCAGTGGGGCCAGTCTTATATGCCCTATTCAAAACTGTACTTGAATTTTCAATAACCTTATGTGAAAAGGACTCTATTGAACCCATACTTCAAAGTAATGTATATAAAACAATTCGATTAATTAAAAAGAATTTTCCTGAAAAAGAAAACAAAGATTATTTAGTAGTCGGAGATCATCCGGTTGTAAAACAGCTGATGAAACATTTCATCGATGAAACAAATTCTTCTCTTACCATAGCAGTCAGAACAGAAGAAGACAAAAACAGCAAATTAGAGATTGAAAGATGGCTCAAAATGATGAATCATGCCCATCGCATCAAGAACATTCATACCGTTAGCTTTAAAGACATTGTCTTTAGATTAGCGAAAGCCGATGTAATTGTTGTAGGTCCATCTATTGAACATGCTTGGCTATCTGAAGAACTGATTCAGGAAATGAACGAAGTAAGACCAGGAGCTAAGAAACAATTAGTCTGTGACTTCAGCTTATGTCAAGATGAAACATTATTTTCTAAGTACAAAAATTTTGAATACAAAAACATACATGATATGGCTCCTAAACTATTCTCTGAAGAAAAACAGGAAAATGCGAAGGTTGTTTATGATGAACTGTTAACGGATTTTACAACCCACTATATGGACTATGTCAATCAACTCCAAGCTCAGAAATCAACAGCTTGGTTAAGTGCGAAGCGTCCTTCACAATTTGTGAGTTATAACAAAAAAATCAGTCATAGAGCGTAAAAAAGAGTCGGGAAAGAAGACTCTTTTTTTATTTTATTTAAAATACGGACACAAATAATAAGTGAGATTAGATATAAGGCTTAGATTAGTGTAAAATGAATAAATAATAGATTATAATTTTTTTTTATTTAAGAATGGTTTGTAATAGAAAGCAGGAGATACAAATGTCTATGTTTTTAGATCACGTTAAAGTGAATGTCAAAGCAGGAGATGGCGGCAATGGAATGGTCGCCTTCAGAAGAGAAAAATATGTACCAGATGGAGGACCTGCTGGTGGAGACGGTGGAGATGGCGGTAATGTTATCTTTGTAGTGGATGAAGGATTACGTACTTTAATGGATTTCCGTTACAATCGTCACTTTAGGGCTCAGAATGGTGAGAACGGGATGTCCAAAGGGATGCATGGAAGAAATGCCAAAGACCTCTATGTAAAGGTCCCACCTGGAACGATTGTCAAGGATTCAGAAACAGGGAGAGTCTATGCTGATTTAACCGAGCATAACCAAGAAGCTATTATCGCTAAAGGCGGCAGAGGAGGAAGAGGGAATATTCGTTTTGCATCTCCGAAAAATCCAGCTCCAGAAATTGCTGAAAATGGCGAACCGGGTGAAGAAGGAGAAATTGAACTCGAGTTAAAAGTTTTAGCGGATGTAGGACTCATTGGATTTCCTTCAGTAGGGAAATCAACCTTTTTATCTGTTGTCTCGTCTGCAAGGCCTAAGATTGGGGCTTATCACTTCACCACACTTGTTCCGAATCTCGGTATGATTAGAACAGAAAATGGCAGCAGCTTTGTGCTCGCTGATATGCCTGGATTAATAGAAGGGGCGTCTCAAGGTGTCGGTTTGGGAATAGAGTTCCTCAGACATATCGAACGCACACGCGTGTTATTGCATGTCGTTGATATGAGTGGTGTGGAAGGGAGAGATCCCATTGAAGACTACTACACGATTAATCAAGAATTAGAGCAGTATGATTTAAAACTACTGGAAAGACCTCAACTAGTCATAGCTAATAAAATGGATATGCCTGAATCAGAAGAGAACTTAAAAGTCTTTAAAGAAGAATTAAAGAAGAATAATGAAGAGGTAGAGATATTTGAAGTATCTGCCTTAACGCAACAAGGCTTGACTGCTGTGTTAAATCGTACAGCGGAATTACTGGAAACCGCTCCGGAATTTCCATTATACGAAGAAGAGACAGGCGAGGAAGAGCGTGTATTGTATAAGTTTGTACCTGAAAACAAAGACTACACCATCACGCGAGATCCTGATGGAACATGGGTATTATCTGGCGAGAAGTTAGAAAAATTATATCAAATGACGAATTTTGATTTTGATGAATCCATTATGCGTTTCTCAAGACAGATAAGAGGCATGGGAATTGACCAAGCTCTAAGAGAAAGAGGAGCTAAAAACGGAGACACAGTAAGAATTGATAACTTTGAATTTGAATTTGTTGAATAGACTGAGTAAAGGATTTTGATATGGAATTATTATTTTTAGGAACAGGTTCGGGAGTCCCTGCAAAATACCGGAATGTTTCAAGTATTGCTTTGAAATTGTTAGATGAAAGAAACAGTGTATGGTTATTTGATTGTGGAGAAGCGACTCAACACCAAATACTTAAAACAACGATAAAACCGAGAAAAATAGATAAAATCTTTATCACTCATTTACATGGGGATCACATTTTTGGCTTACCCGGTTTATTAAGTAGTCGTGCTTTCCAAGGGGGAGACACCCCAGTCACGATTTATGGGCCTAAAGGAATCAAACAATACGTTACGATGTCATTGAAGCTCTCTCAATCGCATTTCAAATATGCGATACGATTTGAAGAGTTCTCAAATGATACCACTTTATTGGAAGATGACCAATTTATTGTGACAACTAAGAAACTAAAGCATGGGATTCCTTCGTTTGGATTTAGAATTCAAGAGAAAGACCGTGAAGGGGAATTAAATGCTGAGAAATTACGTGAATTAGGTGTTCCATTCGGACCATTATTCGGACAGTTGAAAAAAGGTGAAACAGTTACGCTAGATAACGGGTTAGAATTGAACGGAAAAGACTTCATAGGACCAAAACAAAAAGGACGTATCATCACCATATTAGGTGATACAGTCAAACACCCAAATAGTGTAGAACTTGCACAAGATGCGGACGTCCTTGTCCATGAGAGTACATTTTCAGGAGAAGAGCAGGAATTAGCTAAGAACTATAACCATTCTACTAATATTGATGCTGCCCAAACCGCTAAAGAAGCGAATGTATCTCAGCTATTGCTCACACATATCAGTGCACGTTATTTATTTGCAGAGAGCAAAGAGATTGAAAGGAAAGCGCAGCAAGTGTTTCAAAATACCCAACTCATGCACGATTTTTCAGTGGTCGATGTACCTTTAAAGAAAGACTGACTACACGTATTGAAAATGGAAAAGAGAAGAGGATAACGATGAAGAGCGTAAAAGACAAAGTCATATGGATTACAGGAGCCTCCTCTGGTATAGGAGAGGAATTGGCTTATCAGCTGGCGGAAAAAGGAGCGACCTTAATTTTAAGCGCCAGACGAAAAGATAAGCTGATGTCTATTAAAGCAGAATGTATAAGAAGATTCGATGCAAATATTATTGCTTATCCACTAGATGTTTCTAATCCAGAAGAAATTAAAAGAGCAGTGGATCACTTGACATCTAAACTGGATAAAATAGATGTTTTAGTGAACAGCGCAGGCTTTGGACACACGGGTCACTTTATTGATTATGATTTTTCAAAAGCAGAGCAGATGTTTAAAGTGAATGTACTTGGATTAATGTATTTATCTCAGCTTATTGCCTTACACATGATTCCACATAAAGCAGGACAGATTGTCAATGTTTCTTCTATAGCAGGTAAAATTGCCACACCGAAATCATCTGTTTATGCGGCGACTAAGCATGCGGTAACAGGATTTAGTAATGCCTTAAGACTTGAATTGAAAGAACATCATATTGATGTGACCACAATCAATCCGGGTCCTGTCGAAACAGCCTTTTTCGATGTTTTTGATCCTGACCGTGAATACGTTAATAGTATTAGGCCCTTTGTTCTAGATGTAGAAGAGGTTGCCTCTAAAACGGTTAAAGCGATAGCTTCTCCCAAAAGAGAAGTTAACATGCCAGTCATTTTAGAAGTGGCTCACCGTGTGTATACACTCTTCCCAAAAACAGGAGACTATCTCACACGGACCATATTTAATAAGAAGTAAGGCATCATATAACACAATGAGGGGGAGTTTAGTATGAAGAGACAATGGAGTATGATTGGAGCGATTATTCTACTGCTTTTGGTTGCCATTTTATCTGTTTTGAATGTCGATTCCGTACCTTTAAATTTTGGTTTTGCTGTCGTTGAGTGGCCGCTAATCATTATTATATTCGTATCGATTCTTTTAGGGGCTGTTATAGCGACCCTGCTATCTACTTTTAAATCCTACAAAGACAAAAAAGAACATACGAAAGACAGTCAACCTGATTCCAAACCGTTAACAAGAACGGATAAGAACAGTAAAAATCTAGATAAATAATAAAAAAGAGGTAGGGGATAGTGTATGAATAAACAAAAGATTGCCATTCTAACAGATTCGGGTTCTGATGTTCCGGAGGCTATAAGAGAAAAATTCAACATTAAAGTGATACCGTTGAAGATTATTTTTAATGACGGGGAATATATTGATAAAGAAACCATAACAGCTGACGAAGTGTATCGAAAAATGGAGAATGAAATACCTAAAACATCACTTCCTGATGGAGAAGTAATTAAATCCATGCTGGATGAAATCAAAGCTGAAGGCTATGAAAAAGTACTGGCTATTACGATTTCTAGCGGTTTAAGTGGCACAAATAACATGGTCCGACTAGTCGCAGAACAATACGAAGGATTAGACATTTTCGTTTTAGATACAAAAAATATTGGGATCGGCTCTGGTTTATCTGTGGTAGAAGCAGCCAAACAAGTGGCTCTTCATACGGATTGGGACTCAATCGAAGAGAAGCTGCAAGAGGGGATTAAGAAAGCCAAGGTTTATTTCCACGTTCCAACGTTAGAGTATCTTCAAAAAGGAGGCCGCATCGGGCTCGTTCAGTCCGTTGTAGGAAGTCTTATGAATTTAAAACCCATTATTACCTGTAATGATGAGGGGATTTATCATACCGTTGCAAAAGTAAGAGGGAAATCCAAATCTATCAATAAAACTATTTCATTAGTGGAAGAGTTTGCTGCTAATGCAAAAAAATATAACTTAGCGGTAGCTTATGGTGGAGAAACAGCTTTAAAGGAAGCAGAAGCGATTCGTACTGAGCTGAAAAAGAGATTGTCTCATTATGAAAACTTTTTCTTTGACCAAATTAGTCCAGCTTTGGGTGTGCACACAGGTCCAGGACTGATTGGAATCGGTGTACAAATTTTAGATTAATCATCATATGTTACCAAGTATGAGATGCGATGAAGGATTTCCTTTATTGTATCTCTTTTTTTGGTATAATTGATGTCTGTGAGTAGTAAAGGAGTGTCACTTGTGCAAAAGATGATTTGGGAAATCCCCGATAAAACTATTGATGAAACAAAGGTAGACGCGTTAGCTGCAGAGATGAATGCGTCTAAGACGTTTATTAAACTATGTATGAACAGAGGACTACATACCAAAGAAGCAATTGATCGATTTATTAATCCTACTGCTGATTGGTTTCATGATCCGTTTACTCTTTATGAAATGGATAAGACGGTCGAACGCATCCAAGAAGCTCTCACTTCAGGTCAGAAGATAACCGTTTATGGTGATTACGATGCGGACGGTGTCACAAGTACAGTCATTTTATATGAAGCGATTGAAATGCTTGGAGGTCAAGTGGATTACTATATACCAAATCGCTTTATAGAGGGATATGGTCCAAATGTTGAAGCCTTTAATAAGTTAATAGAAAATGGAACAGAGTTAATTATAACTGTCGACAATGGTGTTGCAGGACATGAAGCTATTACCCATGCCAATACCTTAGGAATAGATGTGATTGTGACTGACCATCATGAGTGTCCAAAAGAATTACCTGATGCTTACTCTATCGTTCATCCCCGTCATCCCAAGGGGAACTATGCTTGTCCTGACTTATCTGGTGCTGGAGTCAGCTTAAAAGTGGCGACTGCATTATTAGGTGAAATTCCTGAAGAGCTACTTGATTTAGCGGCCATAGGAACGATAGCCGACTTAGTTTCTTTAACAGGGGAAAATAGAGCCATTGCTTATTTTGGTTTAAAGTGGATGAAACATTCTCAACGCATAGGGCTGCTGGCTTTACTTGCTGAGGGTTCCATCCCATTGGAATCAATCGATGAAGAAACAGTGGGGTTTAAAATAGCCCCTCCCATTAATGCAGTAGGAAGACTGGGAGACGCTACTTTAGTAGTGGACTTACTGACGACGTTTGACGATGAAGAAGCTCAGAGATTGAGTCGAATCATTATTAATAAAAACGAAGAAAGAAAAGCACTGGTGAATCAGATTACTTTAGAAGCCTTTGATAAGTTGGAAGAACAGTCTGATCAGGCCATTGTTGTTTTACACGAGCCTGGATGGCATGAGGGTGTTTTAGGGATAGTGGCCAGCAAAGTAGCAGATAAAGTGAGCAAGCCGACCATTATTCTAACAAGTGATCCCAATACCGAAAAAGTCAAAGGGTCGGGACGAAGTATCAATGGGTTCAATATTTACGAATGCATGAACGAAATAAGAGACTATTTAAGTCACTTTGGTGGACATGAAATGGCTTGTGGTTTAAGTTTAGAAATGAATCAACTAGACGCTTTTATTGAAGCCGTGAACAGACAAGCTGAACAGCTTATGGAAGACTCGGAGAGTTACAGAAAATTAGATATAAGTGGAATCGTTGAGTGGGAAGATATTTCAATTGATTTAATTGACGAGTTAAATGCATTAAAACCCTTTGGTCAGGAAAATGAAAAACCTCTATTCAAATTAGAATCTCTCTTACCAGATAAAGTGAAAATCATTGGAGCAGATCAGTCTCATTTGAAAGCAAGCTTAGTGAAAAATGAAAAACAGCTAGAGATGATAGCTTTTCAGTCAGCTGAATGGGAAGAAGTTTGGCGATCCTCTCCAAAGATTGACGTGGTAGGTTATTTAGATATTAATGAATGGAATGGAAACAAGAAGGTACAGCTTACAGCAGCTGACTTTAAAACGCAGGACTCTGTTATCATTGATTATAGAAAAGAAGGAAATCAAAAGCGGTTATTCAGTAAAGTAGGGGCTCATTATCTCTTTTTTAAAAAAGAACACTTCAATAAATGGAAACCGCATATCACTAGAGATTCTACAGGCTATCTATTAGATGAAAACAAAGACTTGCCGACTATCCATGAGGCCGATCCTGTGGTGTTCATGGATATCCCTGATGAGTTAAGTGACTTCGAAAAAGTGTTTAGAAACTACAAAGATCATACGCTCTATTTATTTTTCTACTCCCCACACGAGTATTATTTTAAAGGCGTACCTAAACGAGAACAATTTACTAAATTATATAAATGGCTCTTGAAAAACAAAACCATTCACTTGGCTAATGAGACTGAAAAATTGAAAAAGGTCATGAAATTGGACAGTGAGACACTTAAATTCATGATAATGGTGTTTTTAGAGAATGAATTTGTTACAATAGAGGATGGGAAGTTAAGCATTCGTTCCCAACCTCAGAAGAAGAACTTAGAGGATACTATAACATATCAAAAAAGATTAGCTCAAATTAAGACAGAAGAAACACTTGTTTATAGTTCCTTTAATGAACTAGTGTCTTACCTTAGAGAAATTTAATATGAGTTTTAAGAAGGCGGAGGAAAAAATGAATTTTAAAGACTATATTGCAGATGTACCAGATTTTCCAGAAAAGGGGATTACATTTAGAGATATTTCTCCATTGATGGCTGACGGGAAAGCTTATAAAGCGGCTACCGAAAAGATTGTCGAATATGCTAAAGATAAAGGCGTAGAGATGATTGTCGGACCTGAAGCAAGAGGGTTCATCGTTGGATGCCCCGTAGCAAATGAATTACAAGTCGGATTTGCGCCTTGTCGTAAAAAAGGAAAACTCCCAAGAGAAACTATTGAAGTGAGTTATGGGTTAGAGTACGGAAATGACGTCCTGCAGTTACACAAAGATGCGATTAAACCTGGTCAGAAAGTACTCATTACAGATGACTTGCTGGCTACAGGTGGAACCATTGCAGCAACCATACAACTCGTTGAAAAATTAGGTGGAGAAGTGGTTGGAGCAGCGTTCTTTATTGAATTGAAAGACTTAAAAGGACGAGATAAAATAGAAGGCTACGATATCTTCACATTAATGACCTATTAACAAAGACCCCTTCCTCATGTAAAGAGAGGAAGGGGCTTCTATTTATATTAAAATATATGGCTTCTATAAAGGGAAATGACTTTACCTAAAATTTTAGCATCATTTAAAATGATGGGATCCAAATTCTCATTTTCTGGCTGTAAACGAATATGATCGTTTTCTTTATAAAATCTCTTACAGGTCGCTTCATCTTCATCAGTCATAGCAATAACAATGTCTCCATTGCTTGCGGCATCCTGCTTGCGAACAATTACGTGATCTCCATCTAATATGCCTACATCCTTCATACTATCTCCTCGGATAGTCAGCATAAACAGGTTTCCTTTTTCAAATTCTAATTCATTTGGAATAGGGAAGTAATCCGTTGCTTCCTCAACAGCTAAGATTGGTTCACCAGCAGTAACGACACCAAGTAAGGGAATCATATCTTCATTTTCGTCGATCCCTAATTTACTTAAGCCTAAAGATGTAAATTCAATCGCTCTGGGTTTTGAAGGGTCTCTCAAAATATACCCGCTTTTTTCTAATCTGGAAAGGTGTCCGTGTACAGTTGAAGTGGAAGATAAATCAGTTGCTACACCAATTTCTCTCACTGTGGGTGGATACCCTCTATGTTGGACTTGTTCATATATAAATTGTAATATTTCTAACTGTTTCTTGCCTTTTCGGCCTCTCGTACTCATTTTCCAACCTCTCTTTCCTATCACGTATTCATTAATGGAACAACCGTTCTTACTTAGTTTGAGTATAGCACAGTAGATGTAACAATTCAAACTTATGTTCGAAAGAGTGTAAAGATTATTGAGTATTCTCGCCAATCTCTACCACTTTTAATGGAGTAATGGTATGATAAATAAGGAAAGCTATCGAAAGATAGTATAGCGCACTATTTAAGGAGGGTAATATGTTAGAGAAAGCAAAGTTAGACAGAATCAATGAATTAGTCAGAAAAGAAAGAAAAGATGGACTGACTAGTGAAGAAAAAGAAGAACAGACCAGCCTGCGTGAAGAATATATTAAAGCATTTCGCTCTGGAATGAGAAACCAGATTGAAGGCATGAAAATAGTAGACGAAGAAGGAACGGACTTAACGCCTGGTAAATTAAAAGAAATTCAACGTCAAAAAGGCATTCACAATCGCGATTAAGTGTTTGGTTTGTTATTAATTGAACGAAATCGCTTCTAATATTGAAATGGCAGCGAATTAATAGTACAATAGTTGAGTAAGTTTAGAATTTAAACAAACGAAAGGGATGAATAGTGTGTTTGATAATATAGATCAAATGGCAGTAGATACAATTCGTACACTCAGTATTGATGGTGTACAAAAAGCAAACTCGGGTCACCCGGGCTTACCAATGGGAGCAGCTCCAATGGCGTATACCTTATGGACACGTCATTTAAATGTAAATCCAAAGAACTCTAGATGGTTTGATCGTGACCGTTTTGTATTATCAGCAGGACATGGGTCTATGCTTTTATACAGCTTGTTACATTTATCAGGTTATGATGTCAGCCTTGACGATTTAAAAAACTTCCGTCAATTAGGAAGTAATACTCCTGGACACCCAGAAGTACACATAACTGACGGAGTAGAGGCAACAACTGGACCTTTAGGACAAGGTTTTGCAAACGCTGTAGGAATGGCTATGGCTGAAGCTCATTTAGCTGCTACTTACAATAAAGATGAGTATAACGTAGTCGATCATTATACTTATGGGTTATGTGGAGATGGAGACTTGATGGAAGGGGTTTCTCAAGAAGCTGCATCTTTAGCTGGTCACTTGAAACTTGGTAAGTTAATCATGTTATATGACTCAAACGATATTTCCTTAGACGGACCAACATCTAAAGCCTTTACTGAAGATGTAGGAAAACGATTTGAAGCTTATGGCTGGGAGCATATCTTAGTAGAAGATGGTAATGATCTAGAAGCGATTGACCAAGCTATTACACAAGCTAAAGAATCAACAGATAAACCGACATTAATCGAAATTAAAACAGTTATTGGTTTCGGTGCTCCAAACCAAGGATCACACACGGTACACGGTGCCCCATTAGGACCGGATGGTGTGGAAGCGGCTAAAAAAGCTTATGGATGGGAAGGCGAAGACTTCTATGTTCCTCAAGAAGTAGCAGACCGATTCAAAGAGCACATGGTAGATAAAGGTGAGAAGCTAGAAAAAGAATGGAACGAATTAGTCGATGCTTATCGTTCAGCTCATTCAGATTTAGCTAAGCAATTCGACTCTGCTTTGTCAGGCGAATTACCAGAAAACTGGGATAGTGAATTACCGTCTTATTCTGAAGAAGATGGAAAAGCAGCTACGCGTTCATCCAGTGGGGATATTATTAATGCTATCGCTAAAACAGTCCCTAACTTATGGGGTGGAGCAGCTGACTTATCCAGTTCAAACAAAACAATGATTGATGGAGAGAAAGATTTCCAACCGGGACAATATGAAGGACGCAATATCTGGTATGGTGTAAGAGAATTTGCTATGGCTGCAGCTATGAACGGGATTGTGCTGCATGGCGGAACTAAAACCTATGCGGCTACTTTCTTCGTCTTTACGGACTACTTAAGACCAGCTGTAAGACTGGCTGCTTTGTCAGACATTCCATCTATCTTTGTTATGACACATGACTCCATTGCTGTTGGAGAAGATGGTCCGACTCACGAACCAGTTGAACACTTATCTAGCTTCCGTGGGATGCATAATTTAACGGTATTGAGACCTGCTGATGGAAATGAAGCAGCAGCGGCGTGGGAAATTGCGCTTAAATCTACAGACCGTCCGACTATGCTTGTGTTAACTCGTCAAGACTTGCCAGTTTTACCTGGAACACAGGAAAAGGCCCGTCAAACGGTTCAAAAAGGAGCTTACGTTCTTTCACCTTCAGAAAATGATACACCAGATGGTATCTTAATCGCTACCGGTTCTGAAGTCTCATTAGCAGTCGAAGCTCAAAAAGAATTAAGAGCTCAAGGACAAGATGTATCGGTTGTTTCAATGCCAAGTTTCGACTTGTTTGAATTACAGTCAGCTGAATACAAAGAATCTGTTCTTCCATCATCAGTCACTAAACGTGTCGCTATTGAAATGGGATCTTCATTCGGATGGCATAAACATGTCGGAAACGATGGACGCATTTTAGCTATCGATAAATTTGGTGCAAGTGGAAATGGTGAAGCTGTTGTTGAAGCTTATGGATTTACAACTGAAAATGTCGTGAATACCTACCTTTCAATTAAATAATTACTGAAATGCTCTCGAATAAAGCCTCTCTTTCTGACTTTTAATAGAAAGGAGGCTTTTTTCGAGGATAAGAATAATAATTAGTCGAATAGGTTTATTTTTGTTCCCTAATTGTGTAAAATGATTCAGTGAACACTTTTATGTTAGCTGAGAGGAGTGAAAGATATGAATACAGGATTAGCCATTTTATTAATAATTCTTGCCCTAATCGGTGGTCTAGTAGGTGGTTTCTTTATAGCCAGAAAATACATGATGGATTATTTCGAAAAGAATCCGCCAATTGATGAAAACATGTTGCGTATGATGATGCTTCAAATGGGTCAAAAACCATCTGAAAGAAAAATCAATCAGATGATGACACAAATGAAACAACAGCAGAAAACAGCTAAGAAAAAAAAGAAAAAGTAAGGTGAAACGGACAGGTATCTGTCCGTTCTAATATGACAAAATATGACATAGTGTCATATGAGTGTAGAGTGATGAACAAATATAGTAGGGGATTAGATTATGGGAATATTTAAAAGACTAAGTTGGTTTTTCAAGCAAGAGAAAAAATCCTATTTGATAGGGATACTGGCTCTAGTTATTGTTGCCTTGTTACAATTGATTCCTCCGCGTATCATAGGTATTGTGGTGGACGAAATAGAAACAGGCGCGATTACGTCAGCGTCATTAACACAGTGGCTAGTCATATTAGCTTCCACTGCGATTGGACAATATTTACTTCGTTATTTATGGCGTGTCAAAATTTGGGGAAATGCCGCCAAGTTAGAAAAGATTGTAAGAAATCAGTTATATGATCACTTTACAAATATGGATAATGAATTTTTTCAAAAATACCGTGCTGGCGATTTAATGGCTCATGCAACCAATGACTTGAGAGGGTTGAGAATGGTCGCCGGGGGAGGCATATTGACCATGGCAGATGCCATCAGTGTGGGATTAACAACACTGATTGCTATGATGTTTGTCGTCGATTGGCGCCTGACGCTTATTGCTATTATTCCACTGCCATTTCTTGCTATAGCCTCACGCGTTTTAGGAAGAAGACTGCATGTCCTGTTTAGAGATGCTCAAGCTGCTTTCTCTCAACTAAACAATAAAGTTCAAGAAAGTATTCAAGGAATCAAAGTCGTCAAAACCTTTGGACAAGAAAAAGAAGATATAGAAGATTTCGATAGAGAAGCCGAACATGTTGTAGAAAAAAATAGAGCCGTTTATAAAGTAGACTCTTTATTTGATCCGACCATAACATTTATTATGGGAATCGCCTATTTCTTAACTATTTTTGTTGGAGGCTTATTAATCACCAATAATGAAATTACCATAGGAGATTTTGTGACTTTTATTAACTATATCGGTATGCTGGTTTGGCCAATGTTCGCCATCGGTCGATTGTTTAATATTATTGAAAGAGGATCAGCAAGTTATGACCGGATAGAAAATTTACTAAGAGAAGAAACTTCTGTTATAGAAAGACACGGAGCGGTTGAAAAACCTATTTCTGGTGATTTGAATTATGCTATTGAAGAATTCAGCTATCCGGATTCTAATGACATCACTTTACGTGATATTCACTTCACATTAAAAACGGGTGGAACATTAGGTGTAGTCGGTAAAACAGGAGCAGGAAAAACAACGATCATTAAATTGCTTCTAAGAGAATATGATCAGTATAAAGGAAACATCGAATACGGGAATTATGACATTAGAGATTATACTTTAGATGCTTTACTGAAACATATCGGATACGTCCCGCAAGATAACTATTTATTCTCAGACACTATTCGGGAAAATATTCGTTTCGCTGATCCTACCTTGGATCAGTCTGCTGTAGAAGCAGCTGCTAGACTAGCTAATATCCATGAAGATATTTTAGAATTGCCCAAAGGATATGATACGGAAGTAGGAGAACGTGGAGTATCTCTTTCCGGTGGTCAAAAGCAACGTATTTCGATTGCTCGAGCTATTCTTATTAATCCAGAACTGATGATTTTGGATGATTCATTATCGGCTGTAGATGCTAAGACAGAAGAAAGCATCCTGTCCGGATTAAAAGATATCCGATCTGGGCAAACGACTATTATTGCCGCTCACCGAATCAGTTCGGTTATGCATGCCGAAGAAATCATTGTGGTTGAAGAAGGAACAATTGTGGAGCGCGGCACACACGAAGAACTTCTTGAAATGGATGGTTGGTACAAGCATATGTATGAACAACAACAACTTGAACGTAAATTGGAAGGGGCTGAGTAGTCATGGAACAACAAGAATTATCTAAGAGACGCTCCATTCCATTTAATGAACAAATGGTCATTTTAAAACGTATATTGAAATTTGCTAAACCTTATAGAAATCAATTTATACTAGCTATATTCTTCAGTGTAGCTTTAGCTATTACCAATGCTGCTCTGCCAAGAATTATCCAAGTGTTTATTGATGATCACTTAACGACTGGGCAAGTTGCTATGCAAACCATACTCTTTTTTGCCTCCTTGCATCTGGGCGTGACTATTATAAGGATGACCGTATGGTATTTTGAACTGTATATATTTAATATGGCTTCAGAGAAGACCGTCAAAAACATTAGACACCAACTGTATACTAAGCTTCATAGCTTGGGCATACGCTTCTTCGATCAGACATCAACGGGTTGGATTATCACGCGTGCTACGAATGATACAGAAGCCATGAAAGACTTCTGGCATGTGTTCTTGACCATCATTCAAGGCTTGTTTGGGGTTATCATATCCCTTGGAGCAATGTTTTTATTAGATGTCAGAGTCACGTTATGGATTCTTATATTTGCTCCTGTTTTATTAGTCGTCATTCGTTTCTACCAGGTGTACAGTTCGTCCACCTATCATGAGATGAAATCCAAACTCAGCTTACTCAACACTAAATTAGCTGAGACCATTAATGGAATGTCAGTTATTCAGCAATTCAGACAAGAAAAACGCTTGAGAAAAGAGTTTGAAGAGACAAACGAATCTTACTTTGATTCTCGTTTCTCCATGGTCAGAATTAATGCTATTTTGCTTAGTCCAGTCATCAATATGCTGTATACATTAGCAGTGGTATTGATACTAGCGATATTTGGTATCGACGCTTTAAACAGCCCGGTTGAGGTTGGTGTCATCTATGCGTTCACATCTTACGCTAATGACTTCTTCAGACCGTTGACTAGATTAATGGATAGTTTAAGTTTGTTTCAGGATGGCGTCGTTTCAAGTAGCCGTATACTAACGGTTATGGACAACGAAGAGTATGTTCCTGAACAAAACGAAGGAGCTAGTGAAACCATTACAGAAGGGAAAATTGAATTTAAAAATTTATCCTTCTCTTACGATGGAGAAAACAAAGTATTGAAAAATATCAACTTTACCGTCAATCCTGGAGAAACTGTGGCCCTAGTCGGTCATACAGGAAGTGGAAAGTCGTCTATTATCAACGTGCTCATGCGTTTTTATGATTTCCATGAAGGAGAAGTTTTAATAGATGGGAAATCGATTAAAGATTATCCTATGAGAGAATTAAGACAACGCACCGGTCTAGTACTGCAGGACTCCTTCCTGTTTTATGGAACAATTAAAGACAATATTCGCCTCATGAATGATCAAATTTCAGATAGAGAGGTTATCGAAGCGGCTCGATTTGTGCAAGCCGATCGCTTTATTGAAGAATTAGATGGACAGTATGATGCTAAAGTGATCGAAAGAGGAGCGAGCTTCTCAACCGGTCAAAAACAATTGCTCTCCTTTGCGAGGACGATTGTCCGTGATCCAAAGATTCTCATTTTGGATGAAGCGACCGCAAACATTGATACCGAGACAGAGTCATTAATTCAGGAAGGCTTGCAGCGCATGAGAAAAGGGCGGACTACCGTGGCGATTGCCCACCGTCTGTCAACCATTCGAGATGCTGACCAAATTCTTGTTTTAGATAAGGGAGAAATTGTAGAACGAGGGACGCACGATGAGTTAATTGAACGTGGCGGACTCTATAAAGATATGTACGAATTACAAAATTTAGGACTACAAACATCATCCGTTTAAAAAGAAAAGTCTTCAGCCATACTTTATGGCTGAAGACTTTTTCTTTCTTTACTAAGTTCGTTCTCTAATTGATCAAAGGATTCCTGTATTTTATTGGAATAGTAGGCATTAACATCTTTGACCCCTTCAACTTTTCTTTCCACAATAAAAGGATCTCCGACACGCACAATCGCCCGATTTCTTTTTAATAGGTCCTTAAAGGTTTCTGCACCACTGAATACGATAGGAACCATAGGCTTTTTACTCAACTTGGCTATCGTCACGGCTCCCCCTTTTAGCTCACTCGAGTGTCGCGTCCCAGTAGGGAAAATAACTAATCCTAAATCCGTTTCTTTTAATATTTTAACAGGTGTCTTAATCGCGCTTGGTCCTGGATTCTCTCGGTCCACTGGGAAAGCGTTCAGTTTTGTCACAAACCATCTGAGCAAGGGATTTTTGAATAGTTCCTTCTTCGCCATAAAGGCAAACTGCTTAGGTGCTGCCACAAATGCCAGATATACGGGATCAATCCAGGAGCGGTGAGGAGCGATTATAATATAATTGTCGTCTTTCGGTAACTTTTCACGTCCTTGGTATTCAGGTTTTCCATTTAAAAGTAAAATAATTAAATAAATGAGTCCTCTAATAAAAGAGAAAAACATAAGGCCACTTCCTTTATATAATCTGTTATAAGTATGCGACAGTTTCTTTTTTTTATCAAGGAATTTTTTTAACGAAATCATTGTCTTACACTCAAAAAAGTTTGCATTAGGAGAAGGGACTATGCTATAATAATCGATGGTGCAAATAGCACTAATTTCACACCTTAGTGGATGCAATGAATGGTGCTCTGTTGCCATAGAGTGTTCATGCAGATGAAGCTAGGGGAGGGAAAATAAAAAACCATATTGGAGGAATGAAAAATGGCAGTAGTATCAATGAAACAATTACTAGAGTCAGGGGTACATTTTGGTCACCAGACAAGACGCTGGAACCCTAAAATGAAACCTTATATTTTTACAGAAAGAAACGGTATCTACATCATTGACTTACAGAAAACTGTTAAGTTAATTGATCAAGCATACAACTATGTTCGCGAAATCGCAGAAGATGGTGGAGTGGTTCTTTTTGTAGGAACTAAAAAACAAGCTCAAGACGCTATCAAAGAAGAAGCACAAAGAGCTGGCGCTTACTACATTAACCACCGTTGGTTAGGTGGAACATTGACAAACTGGGATACGATTCAAAAACGTATTTCACGTTTGAAAGAAATTGAAAGAATGGAAGAAGACGGAACATTTGACGTCTTACCTAAAAAAGAAGTCGGAATCTTAATTAAAGAACGCGACCGTTTAGAAAAATTCTTGGGCGGAATTAAAGATATGCCTCGTAAACCAGATGTTTTATTTGTGGTTGACCCAAGAAAAGAACACATTGCAATTGCAGAAGCAAGAAAATTAAACATTCCAATCGTAGCTATGGTAGATACGAACTGTGATCCAGATGAAGTAGACGTTATTATCCCTTCAAACGATGACGCTATCCGTGCTGTTAAATTATTAACTAAAACAATAGCAGATGCTGTTATCGAAGGAAATCAAGGTGAAGAAGGATTTGAAGAAGAAGCTAAATCTGATTCTTTAGACGAAATCGTTGAAGTTGTTGAAGGCGACAACGAATAATTCTTTAACATTTTATAATCACAGACTACTAATACTAAGGAGGAACAATAGTGGCAACTATTAAAGCAGCTCAAGTAAAAGAATTACGTGATAAAACAGGCGTAGGAATGATGGACGCTAAAAACGCATTGGTAGAAACAGATGGCGATTTAGACGCAGCCATTGACTACCTACGTGAAAAAGGTGTTTCAAAAGCAGCTAAAAAAGCAGACCGTATTGCAGCGGAAGGATTATCTAACGTTCAAATTAACGGAAACACTGCAACTATTGCTGAAATCAACTCTGAAACAGACTTCGTTGCTAAAAACGAAAAATTCCAAACGTTAGTATCTAATATCACTAAGACACTTAACGAAAACAAACCGGCATCTGTTGAAGAAGCTTTAGAAACAGAAATGGACGGAGAAAAAATGTCTTCAGTTATTGCTGAAGCAACTCAGACTATTGGAGAGAAAATCACTCTTCGTCGTTTTGCAAACGTTGAAAAAACAGATAATGACGTATTTGGTGATTACGAGCACATGGGTGGACGTATCAGTGTATTAACTATTGTTGAAGGAACTGACGATGTGGAAATAGCTCGTAACGTAGCTATGCATATCGCAGCTATCAATCCTCAATATGTGACACGTGACGAAGTCCCTGAGGAAGCTCGCGAAAACGAATTGAAAATTTTAACTGAACAAGCTAAAAACGAAGGTAAACCTGAAAATATTGTTGAAAAAATGGTTCAAGGGCGTTTAAACAAATGGTTAGCTGAAGTAAGTCTTGTTGACCAACCATATGTTAAAAACCCAGATCTAACTGTTGGACAGTATTTGAAAGAAAACGGTGCTTCTATAAAAGCATTTATTCGTTACGAAGTTGGAGAAGGTATTGAAAAACGTTCTGAAGATTTCGCAGCTGAAGTTCAAAGCCAATTAGGCAAAAAATAAAAACATGTAAAAGCAGGGATAACGTTATCCCTGCTTTTTTACTGCAGTTAATGGAATAATGAAGAGTAAAAAGGAACTCTATTATATAGTCCTATCCCTTTTGATTAAACCGAAGGGAATGACATTTTTAGATGACCTCACAACTGTTCTATGGTAGAATAATGATGGATGAATGATGGAGGGAAAGAGTTTATGGAAGAACCGAAGTACAAACGTATCGTCTTGAAAGTAAGTGGAGAAGCCTTAGCTGGAGAAACCGGTTTTGGGATTCAACCACCTACCATTCATGAGATATGTCAAGAAATCAAAGAAGTGCACGAATTAGGAGTAGAAATAGCTATAGTAGTCGGTGGCGGAAATATCTGGAGAGGCCAAGTAGGGGCTGAAATGGGTATGGAACGGTCACAAGCCGATTACATGGGTATGATTGCCACGATTATGAATGCACTGGCTTTACAGGATTCTTTAGAAAATATTGGCGTACCCACTCGAGTGCAAACTTCCATAGAAATGAGGCAAGTGGCTGAACCGTATATTCGTAGACGAGCCATGAGACACCTTGAAAAAGGAAGAGTGGTTATCTTTGCTGGTGGAACAGGAAGTCCATACTTCTCAACCGATACCACCGCAGCCTTACGTGCGGCAGAAATGCAGGCAGATGTCATTATGATGGCTAAAAATAATGTAGATGGTGTGTACTCTGCTGATCCGAATGTGGATTCAACAGCCACTAAGTATGATGAGTTAACCTATTTAGATATCATTAACAAATCCTTACAAGTCATGGACTCAACGGCATCTTCTTTAAGTATGGATAATGATATTCCATTAGTTGTCTTTAAATTAAATGAAAAAGGAAACATTAAACGTGTTGCAATGGGAGAACCCATCGGAACAACTGTTAGGAGGAAAAAATAATGACTGAAGCAGTTTTAAAAGATACACAAGCTAGAATGAAAAAAGCAGAACAAGCATATGTGAGAGAATTGGGTGGCATTCGTGCAGGACGTGCGAATCCTAGTCTGTTAAACCGAGTCATGGTTGAATACTACGGCGTACCAACACCGTTAAACCAGCTAGCTCAAATTACAGTACCCGAAGCAAGAGTTTTACTTATTACTCCTTATGACAAGAGTGCATTAGGAGATATCGAAAAAGCCATTAATCAATCAGAAATTGGCATCCCACCTGCAAATGATGGAACCGTCATTCGTTTAGTGGTCCCGGCTTTAACTGAAGAGAGAAGACGAGAAGTAGCTAAGCAAGTAGGGAAAGAAGCTGAAAATGCTAAAATTGCGGTACGTAATATCCGTCGTGACAGCATGGATGCACTTAAAAAGTCTGAAAAGAATGGCGATTTAACAGAAGACGAACTCCGTCATTACGAAGATGAAGTTCAAAAGATTACAGATGCGAGTGTCAAAGCGATAGATGCGTTATCTACTGAAAAGGAAAAAGAAATTTTAGACGTCTAATTGCAGAAAAAAAGGAGAGTAGTGAAACTCACTGGCTCTCCTTTTTTATTATGTTTTGAATTACAGTTTATCGACAATGTATTTATTTACGAGTTTGGTAACTAATGACGTAATGATGATACTGATAATATATTTTCTTAGGCGTCTCATAAGACAACCTCCTTATAAAATTTTAAACTTTTTATTGTATCGTACATATAGTATGATTATGGTGTCAAAACCCCATAATTTTAAGCACTTAATCAACTTGAAATGCTCAAAAGTATACA
>NZ_BAAACW010000025.1:5581-9350 GCF_039521845.1 Alkalibacterium iburiense | reverse complement strand
CTTTTTTGTTTGTTCAAGCTTCTAAGATTTTCGTTGCAATACTATCTACTTTTATATTGCCATAAACAAGTGTAGTTTAGTTTCTGCAAAATCCGGCTCAAAAAGTATGAGTGACTCTATAAAAAGTATCATGCTAAAATAATCTAATTTAAAATCTGTACTAAAATAAGTGTTGATTTTTTGTCTGTACTTTACTTTTTCATTAGACTTGTTATCCAATGCATTGAGGTATAGCTGGGAGAGGCATCTAATAAGATAAAATGCCTGACTTGTCTTTTCATATGTTCTAAAAAACGAACAATAATAGTTTAATGCCTCTTTCTTACCATCGTTATATGCATTGCTTATTAGACTGAAATACTCTTTATAATTTCCAGGAACCGAACCAAAATAAGGTAGGGCTACTTCTAGAGGGACATTTAAACTTTCTAATATGTTAAAAAGCATCGTTAATGTGACATCGCTTTTTCCATTCTCTATATTACTTAATGTTGACGAAGAAACTAAACCCATCCGTTCAACTTCAGTAAGAGTGTAATTTTTTTCTTCTCTCAGTTGTCTTAATACCTTTCCTAAGCTAATATTATCTGCATTATATGGTTGCTTTATATGTTTAACTGTCATTGAAATTCCTTTCTTATAAGGAACTCCCCTGTAAAACAAAAAAAGCCTTTTCCCCTTTACACTTTAAAGTGCATTGGAAAAAAGGCTTAGTGATAGTTTAGGATATAAAATGAAAATCAAAAAAACTTTATTTTATACCCATTTGAGTACTCAGCAATCTATTCTATCAACCTATTCTTTTGAGGAGACGTTCCAATTCGTGAAATATTTAAATGATATCAACATATGGTACGCCTCCTTTTTGTAACTCTAGCTAATTTAAGTCTTATTTTTATTAATAATTTATCTATTCGTAGTATATACGATACTTTTTCAGTAAGCAATGTTTTTGTATTTATTTGTTATAATCATTCAAATTCTTATTAAATATTTCTGCTTTAAGTTGAGTTTAGTAGATTATTATTTGCTGAACTTCACTTTCAAACAGAAATGTTGAGTTCAGCTTTGGCATTTACCAATGAACTGCATTTTTAACGAAAAAAATGGAGTTCATGTCAACAAAAAACGCTAAACTTCAATTCTCTCACTTTCACTCTTACTTACTGATAATACTGTGCCTGTGCACTCCATAATTCCTGGTACTTTCCTTCTTCATTAACCAATTCTTTATGCGTTCCTTTCTGGACAATTTCGCCTTGATCAAAGACAAGGATTTCATCACAGAACTTGGAGCTTGAGAGTCTATGGGAAATGTAGAAGGCTGTTTTATCTTCGACTAGGTTATCGAAATTTTGATAGATTTCGAATTCAGTCATAGGATCCAGAGCTGCCGTAGGCTCATCTAAAATCATGACCGGTGCATCCTTATATAAAGACCGAGCGATGGCTATTTTCTGTTCTTGGCCTCCAGAGACACTGACGCCTGATTCTTCAAATTCTGTTCCCAGGTATGTCTCTTCCTGATTGGGTAGATTTCTAACGAAGTCGCCTAACCCGACTTTATCTAAGGTAGACAACACTTTCTCTCTATCAAAAGAGGGTTTAACAGAAACGTTTTGTCCCAATGAAAATCCGACTAGATGGTAGTCCTGAAAGACGACGCCAAACAGATTGAAGTATTCTCTTAAATCATACTTATGGGCATCGATTTTATTCATTTTTATAGTCCCATCACTCGGTTCATATAAGCGAGTGAGTAGCTTAATAAAGGTTGTTTTTCCTGACCCGTTTTCTCCAACTATGGCGTATTTTTTACCGACTTCAAACTTTTCAGTTATGTTCTTTAAGACTGCTTCATCTGAGCCTGGATATGAAAAACTCATACTCTCTATTGCAAAATGATAGTCATTATCTAGCCTTTTTTCTACAGGTAAACTGCCGACGACCTCTTCATCTGGTAAGTCCATGAATGCATAATACTGCTCTAATTCACCCGGTGAAGAAATCATCATCATGCCGTGTTGAATCACATTAGGCAAAGCAGAAACCATTTGACTGAGTGCGCTGGAGAGTTGAATAATTAAAGCCACAGGTAGAGCACCGATTAAAACAAGCAACCCGACATAGGCATAGGTCAAGTATGTCATCACTTGAAACAAGCCGTTAGTTGGGACCATCGTGGCTCTAAAACGTTTATAGTTTTCAGACAGTAACTTCCCTGTCTGTTCAGACTCAGCTTTTTTATTTTCGATCATTTTTTCAGTTAAATCGTAAAGACGCATTTCTTTTCCAGACTTAAAGTCCTGAAGGATTCCATCTTCATAGAAAAATCGGGCATTAGATTCTTTCAATTCCGCAAAAAGCGCTTTTAGCCGTTCGCCTGATTTTTTGGATGACGCGATTTGAATCCATACACTGATTCCAATCAGTAGAAGGAAGACACTAATAATAAGACTCGGACGCATCCACCAGAATCCGTCTGGCAATAAGGCTGTGTCTATTCTAAATAACGGAGTGAGTAAGATAATCCCCCATATAATACTGACCAATCCAGGCATCATTTCTTTTATACGGACATTGATCATCGGTAGCGAAGATTGGCTGCTCATCATATTTCGGTTGATGATATCTAATTCTTCTCTCACTTCTGAACTTTCCGCATAATGGTAGTGCATAGTCAACATCTTTTTATTCGGTTCAGCAAAGAGTTTTCTCAAAAACAGAGAATCCTCATGAGTGACTAGTGGGTCTATCCATCCAGAAATCAGTTGCAACACCAACAAGATGGCCAGATATTGTACGATTAATGAAGGGATCCGGGTCATGTCATTCCTTGTTAAGGCATCCACAATTTGGGTCATATAGATGTAGCCAATAAAAGGCAAACTGTATCTCGCCAATGATTGGATAAAGAACAGCACATAGTAAGTTTTGCCAATTCTAAACAAATCTTTAAAGGCACGTTTATACACGGTCAGCTTTTCCATTAAATCACCCCTCCTGTTGCGACTGGCTCGTCTTCTTCCTCTTTTTCTTCCTTATCATGTTTATAGTAATAGGCTTGTGCTTCATAAAGCTTAAAGTAATCTTTTTGCTTAGCCATTAATTCTTCGTGCGTTCCGACTTCTGTTATATTTCCATTTTTGATGTAAATAATGCGATCACAAAAACGGGTAGACGAAAGCCGGTGAGATATAAAAATAGATAATTTATCTTTAGAAAACTGGAAGTAATCCTGATAAATCTGATGTTCGGCGATGGGATCCAAAGCCGCTGTCGGTTCATCCAGTAAGAGAACGGGTGCGTCTTTATATAAGGCTTGAGCCAGTTTCAATTTTTGTAACTGCCCTCCCGACAAATTCACTCCATCTGGATAAACGGCGCGCACAATTTTTGTCTCGTCTCTCGATTTGAATTTTGAAATGATGTCAGTCAAGCCACTTTGTTTCAGAACACGATTATACTTCAGTTCATCAAAGGGCAAGCCTTGAATGACCGTCTCTTTAATGGAATAAGTCAATAAAAATTTCTCCTGAAATACAGGCGCAAATAAACCATAATAGTCTGAAATATTAAACTCACTCTGAGCTATTCCGTTAATATAAATTTCCCCACTATCTGGTTTAAGCAAACCGGCAATTAAATTAGTCAGCGTCGATTTCCCAGCCCCATTTTCTCCTACTATAGCTAAATTTTCGTAAGGCTTAATGGTTAAAGACACATTATTTATCGTTGGTGTATCATTATTCGGATAAGTATAGGAGAC
>NZ_BAAACW010000025.1:0-5509 GCF_039521845.1 Alkalibacterium iburiense | reverse complement strand
CATAAAGTCATCATATTTTTTCGTCTCGTTTAAACTCGTATTCATTTTACCTATAGCGTTGACTAAGGTCATGATCGTTTGAGCTAAGATCGTAACAGATCCGGCAAAGATGACAAAGCTAGAAACCGGAATAGCTCCCGCCGCAATCAATTGAACACTTCTAATATAAGATAAGGCGGATAGACCGATAATCCCTATATTTACCAGGGTGCTTTCTGTCCATGTCACCCTTACTTTCGGTTGGATGATCCGGTGGTATTCCGCAATCGTTTTATCTTCAATCTGCTTGAACCAGTCTTTCATTTGGAAAATACGTACATCTTTAGTGATACGGGATTCCCCATATACTTTTCTCAAGTAACGTAATTTTTGAGAATTGGCTGCTTTCGCTTGAAATAATTTCCGGTCCATCTTCACTTGCCATACATTAAAGATGACAACAATGAGGAGAAACACACCCACTAAAACAAGAAACAGAGATTCTAGTTGACTTAAAATATTGATATACAAAACAACTCCTAGAAATGAACTGCATAATTCAATGATTTCCGTTACTAATCGGCCAAAAAGAGTCGTGTTGTTATCAGTCAATTCACTGGCATTGTTGTACCTTTCCTGCGCTTCTTTTCCTATAATGAGCGGATAATCCAGTTTCAAATACTTCGTTTCAATTTTATTTCTCATGAAATCTCTTAAATGGTTCATATTCTCTTCTTGGTAGAGCATAAAATAGTAGTTACCCATTTGAGCGATGCCAATAAGAGCAATAAATACGAGTAATCTTAGTAGGTACTCCCTAATCGCTACCCCTTCCATTAACCACTGAATCACAAAAGCAGATAAAAGCAATTGGAGTAAGGGTAAGGCCGCGCTAATAAGGGTAGCTAATAGAATGGCTATAAATACTGTCGGTTTGAATGCATATAACTCCTTCAATAAAATTTTTGTATACTTCACTTTTTCTTTCATCTTCATCACCTCAATCGTATCTTACCAAAAAAAATACACTCCCTATTCAGAAGTGTATGAATGGTTAGTATTTGGTTACGAACGGTTTTTAAGCGGCAATGTCACTTCTGTCGCAAACACGCCATCTTCCCATTTACGGTTGACCATGCCTTGATACCTCTCCACTGCCTGTTCAATTCGGTACAGGCCATAGCCTCTTCTGTTGATGCTTTTTAATGAAAATAGAGAAGGTTTTGGATTCTCTGTCATTGTGTTCGTCACATTAATATACAACGTGTTTTTCATTGGTGCTATGTATAAACGAATAAAACGTTCTTCAGCAGAACTGGATCCTTTCTCAGTCGCTTCTATAGCGTTGGTCAGCAAGTTACCCAATATGATTGCTAAATCGACATGCTCTACACCCAATTCATTAGGAGCTATGGCTGTCGCATAGAGAGCAACGCCTTTTTGTTTAGCAGCTGTCAATTTTGTATTAACGATGGCATCTATCATCGTGTTCCCTGTTTGAATGATCGTATCGACTTGATTCAATTCATTGGTCAGCTGTTTAATATAAGCATCCAATTCATCCAGACGGCGGTCATTCATTAAGGTGTGCATCACCTGTAAATGATTGCGATAGTCATGACGAATGCCTCTCATCTGTCTATAAATCGTTTCGACTTCTACGCTGTATTGGTCGAGTTCCTTTTCTTGTATTTTATAAAAATCAATGCTCTTTTTTTGCCTAACTATAACTATCCCTGCACTGAGAAGGATAATAAGCATGACAGTTAGCCCTATCCAATCAGTCATTGTAAAACACCGCTCCTTTGTTAAAGGCAATAAATTTTTCTTGAACTGTTTTGGCGAGACGCCTAGAAACGGGGACAGTTTGTCCGTTGGATAATTCAACATCTGTTTTTAACAGGCGATGAATGTGAGCGACATTGACTAAGTAACTTCGGTGAGTCTGGATAAAGTCAGCGTTAAGCTTGTCCTCCAATTCTTTTAAAGGACGAGTGACGGTGATCACTTGATTGTTTAAATGAATCTCACATTCACGTTTGATGACTTCAATGTACAGAATATCATCCAGTAGAAGTTTATGCATCTCACCTTCTGCTTCCAGAGTTAAGGTTTCTTTCACTAAGGGTTTTCTATCGAGATGTCTTTGGATGACTTGCTTAATTTTGTCAATTTCAATGGGTTTGAGCAGGTAATCCAGCGCCTGCACTTCAAAGCCTTGAACGGCATATTCGGCAAATGCGGTCGCAAAGACGAGCGTCACTTCTTGGTCCATTTCTCTTATTTTCTTAGCCACTTCCAACCCATTAATCTGCTTCATTTCGATGTCCAAGAAAACAATATCTAAATCTTTGTTATCTTCTAACTCAAAAAGAAAGGCTTCTCCACTTGAATAAAAGGACATATTTGCGTGCAGACCCATTTCATTTGTTGTTTGATTGATTAGTGACTTCATCGCATCAAGTTGAAGGTTTTCATCATCTACTATCGCTATGTGTAATTCTTTAGACATTTGGTGCCCTCCTTTTCTAAAGCTTAAGTTTGTCTAAGTTCATTGCCTTTCATTCTTCGTATGCAGTATAATTAATCATAATATAACATAAAAAAGAGGAGTTCTATATAGTGTTAAATATTGAGAACATTCAACCCGTAATTATAGGGACAGACGTGAATGCTTACGGTGTAGCCAGAGCCTTTCATACAGAATACGGTTTAAAGAGTAAGCTGTTCGGTAGTAGTAAACTGTTAATGGTGGATCATTCTGCCATTTGTAATGTAACTGAAGTAGCTGACTTTCAAAAAGATAGCGTGATGGTCGAAACATTAATGACCTACTCCAAAAATAACCCAGAAAAACAATTAGTTTTATTAGCAGCGAGTGAGCAGTATGTTTTTAGACTATTAGAACACTACGACGACTTAAAAGATTATTATACTATCCCTTATTCAACCCCTGAATTAGGACTTAAACTAAGTGATAAAATGAATTTCTATTCTTACTGTGAAAAATATGGGTTAGATTATCCTTTAGCCAATACAGTGAGCAGAGAGAATCATTCATCTTTTTCTTTTGACATTGAGTATCCAGTGATCTTAAAGCCAACTGAAAGCAATGACTATTTTAATTTAGATTTTCCTGGAAAAGAAAAAGCTTATATCATTCAAAATGAAAACCAGCTGCACAAAAAACTGGGTGCTATTTATGCAACTGACTACAAACATGATATGATTATTCAGGAATATATTCCTGGTGACACTACGAATGAATATGTTATGAACACCTATTCTGACTCAAACGGTCATGTCAAATTGTTGTCTCTGGGAAGAATCGCTGTTGAAGATCCTCAACCAGAAATGCGTGGGAATTACCTGAGTATCATCAGTCCGAAAAAAACGGATGCACCTAAAGAACTTTATGAAAAAGTTAAAAGCTTTTTAGAAAGCATTAACTTTACGGGCTTGGCTAACTTCGACTTTAAATATGACTCAAGAGACGGCAAGTTTAAAGCTTTTGAAATTAACTTGCGTCAAGGTCGAAGTAGTTTCTTTTCTGTCTTAGCTGGTGCGAACTTTGCCATTCCTATTGTGAATGAGTTGCTTGGGGAAAGTGACCAGAATGATTTAATGATTGGCGAAGATGACTTTCTTTGGATTAACTGTCATAAGAAAAGCATTTATCGAATTTTAAAGGATACTGATCCAGCTATCTATAATCGAGCAAGGGTAATGAAGAATGTGGGGGACACCCTGACCTATTCAAAGGATAAAAATATAGTCAGAACTTTAAAAATTAAAAAATATTATCATACCGTTGACAAACGTTTAAAACAATACAGTTAATGTCTTCAAAGCCCGCACATAATTTTGTGCGGGATTTTTAAATATTAAAATATATATAAAGCTTTTACTAATGTCTTTTTGTATGATATAGTTTACATATAGAGTCATAAACTAACCAAACAGGAGGACAGTCATGGCAAAAAACTTAAAATTAAAAGCGGCTCGTGCGAGAAAGGACATGTCGCAGCAAAAACTGGCAGATGCCGTCGATGTGACCAGGCAGACGATCAGTGCGATAGAGCGGGGAGATTATAACCCGACGATTAATTTATGCATACGGATTTGCAAAGCTTTAAACGTTACACTGAATGACTTATTTTGGGAGGGTACAACGAATGACTAATTATGATGAATATCAGAAATTTATACGCTACAAATATGGCCACCATGGCTTTATCGCTGTTCTCGCTCTTGTTTTAATAAACTATTTCTTTAGTTTATTTTATGAATTTCAATGGGCAGAAAGCAAAGAACTGGAAATAATAGTGCTCGTATCTGTTGTAGTTATTATTACGGCAGTATTGAATATTTACCATGGCGCCTACTTTACTAAAAAGCAGAGTCCCATGCTTTACGGCGTGCTGTTCGTCTTTATCGGATTAATGAATCTCTACCTTTCCTTTTCCGCTTATAGTCCTTTAATCGAAGGTGGACTAGTGACTTCAAACATCATTACAGTTCTAAACGCCATCTTATTCTTGTCTTTGCCTTTAGCCTATTATACGAGAAGATTGGTGGATAAAAGAAGAGAAGAGAAGGATGACGACTATGCCTAAATCCATTTTAGCTATTACCGGTCCGACTTCAGGGATCGGTATGGGAACCGTGAAAGCTTTAATACATGATTTTGATTGTGTCCTTCTGCTTTGCCGGAATTTAGAAAAGGGAGAGAGATTAAAGCAGGAGTTAAGCGAACGCTATACGGAATTGGACATTCATTTGATCGAATGCGACTTAAGTGACCTCTCTTCTGTGAGAGCAGCCGCTGCTTCTATACAAGAAAACGTCACGCATATTGATTGTTTAATCAATAATGCCGGCATCGTGTCTATTTATAATAGAAAAAGTGTGGATGGCTACGAATTAATGATGGCCACAAACTATTTGGGACCCTTTTTGCTCACCCATGAATTGCTGCCGCTTGTTATGGAGAGTGACCGGAAGCAAATCATTATGGTCTCTTCTGGCGCCTACAAATTCGCTCCAATGAAACGCCCCTTCTTTCAGCCGGATCGATTCAATGCTATTACCGGTTATGGTCGTTCAAAACTCGGCACGCTTTATTTAGCACAGGAACTGCATGAAAAATACTCTCGATAAGGATTAAAAACGACCGCCGTACATCCCGGGATGGTTTCAACTAATATTGGAAAAAATAATGTGAGCAAAAAATTAGGAGATTTTGTATTTAAAGTCTTGGATTCTTTCTTCATTACGATTGAAGAAGGAGCTCACTCTGTCGTCTCTGCAGTGAAGCAGCCTGAAAAGTATGCCGGTTTTTACTCCCATGAAGGAGACGTTATAGCGGTAAAAAAACACGGCAGCGACTTTAAGATGCGAAGAGAATTTATTGATGCGACGCTTGAAGAATTAGGTTTGACAGAATTATAATTATGATAATCTTCCTAAATATATTAATAAAAAAACTGCACTCTAATTTGAGTTGCAGTTTTTATTATTGGTTAAAGTT
>NZ_BAAACW010000024.1:31555-31835 GCF_039521845.1 Alkalibacterium iburiense | reverse complement strand
TGTTCCTGTCGTCTCAGACGGCAAAATGTGATAAGCAATCTGAGCTATCCAATGGTAGCCTTTTTTGGTGATACGCATCGCTCCCCGTTTTGACTGAGATAACAGCTCAAACTGATCACTTGTTAGCACAGCTTTAATAGCCGTTCTCTTTGATTTTCCCTTTTGCATAATAGGAAAAGCGAGATGATTTGGAGTGACCGTATAGTTCTGATTGTTCCATGAGACTGTTCGTTTTTTGAACACACAGTTTCCGTGTTCAGCATATTTGGACTTAGCATAC